>CAKZLS010000269.1 GCA_937127205.1 uncultured Rhodospirillales bacterium | reverse complement strand
CGGCCGACGAAACATAAGCCAGATCGCAATCGGGGATCATGCCCAGAACCATGGCGTGCTTGACGTCGATGTGACTGCCGAAGGCACCGGCCAGCACCACGCGGTCCACCGTGTCCACACCCAGGCGATCCATCAATAATCGCGCACCGGCATAGAGCGCCGCCTTGGCCAACTGAATGGCGCGGACGTCGCCTTGGGTAATGCCGATAGAAGGAGGGCCATCGTACAGTCGGTAAGAGAAGGTGCGGCCATCGGCGCTCACGCGATCGCTTCTGGAAGTCAGCGCGCCATCGATCAGCCCGTCGGCCGTGATGATCCCGGCAAGGAACATCTCGGCAATGGCCTCGATGATACCGGAACCGCAAATGCCGCCGACGCCGATCCCCGCAATGCTCTCGGCAAACCGCTCCTGGTCCGACCAAAGCTCCGAGCCGATTACCCGGAACCGCGGCTCCAGGGTGGCGGGATCGATGCGCACGCGTTCAACGGCCCCTGGCGCGGCGCGCTGGCCGGCGCTGATCTGGGCGCCCTCGAAGGCGGGTCCCGTTGGACTTGACGCGGCAAGCAAGCGATCGCGGTTGCCCAGCAGTATTTCGGCGTTGGTGCCCACGTCCACCACCAGCGAGATCTCGTCGAGCAGATGCGGTCCCTCCGACAGCAGCACGGCCGCGGTATCGGCGCCCACGTGACCGGCAATACAGGGCAGTATGTAGGTCCGGGCGCAGGGGTGAAGGTGGAACCCGATGTCGCGGGCGGGAAGGTCGAGACCGTGATCGACGGCAAGGGCAAACGGCGCGCCGCCCAGTTCCGTCGGGTCGATCCCCAGAACCAGATGGTGCATGATCGGATTGCCAACGAGAGTGACTTCCAGGATATCATCGGTGACGATGCCGGCCTCGGCGGCCACCGCGACCGCGAGGTCGTTGAGGGCGGCGCGAACCAGCGCGGTCAGCTCCCTGTCGCCGCCCGGGTTCATCATGATGTAGGACACCCGGCTCATCAAATCCTCGCCGAGCCGTATCTGCGGGTTCATGGCACCGGCCGCGCCGACGACGTCGCCGGTTTCGAGATTGCACAGATGCGCGGCGATGGTTGTCGAGCCCACATCGATGGCAAGGCCATGGACTGTGTCGCGAAAGCCGGGCCAGATCGCCAGCAGTTGGCGGCCGTTACGAACGGCGACCGTCACCGACCAGTCTCCCTTGCGCAAAGCGGCTTGAACGGTGCGCGGCAGCAGCGGGTCAAAGACCAGGTCGGTCAGCCCCCATTGTTCCTCAAGTGCCCGCTCCAGCCTGCGCAGATCCGACGATGGATCGTGCATGTCCGGCCGCTCCACCTCCACGTAGTGGAGCTTGATGACCGGATCGGTGGCGATCTCGCGCACTTCGGCGCGTTTGCGCACCACCTGTCGGTGAACCTGACTTTCGTGCGGTACGTCGACAACCAGGTCGCCCAGGATCCGGGTCTGGCAGGATAGCCGCCGGCCGGTCGCTAGGCCGCGCTTGGCCGCATAGTGCGCTTCCGCCTCGCCAACTCCCGAGACGTGCTCTGCGCGTGAGACGATGTTGTGCTTTGCAAACACGCCTTTCGATACGGTCACCTGACAGCGGCCGCAAATGGATCGGCCACCGCATACTGAGTCCACGTCGACACCCAGGGAGCGGGCGGCCTGAAGCAGCGGCGTGCCCACCGCAAACTGACCGCGCCGGCCGGATGGTGTGAAAATGACGGACGCCTCGCCATCCCCTGCCGGGTCGGCTTCCGGAGAGTGTTTCTCTTCAGGCACTTGGCCGGCCCTCGCGCCGGCGCCGCCGGCGTCCCCCCCCGGCACCGGCGGCTTCGCCCTCGGCCGCCGGTTCGCGGAACCGTTTGATCCAGCTCTGACAGTTGGGATCGTGACCCATGACCACGTTGGCGCCAATAACACCGGTCATTTCCGGTTCGTGCAAGGGATTAGTGATGGCCGAGGTCATGCCTGCGCCGATGATCATGGGAAGAAAACAGGAATTGAGACCATGGCGGTTGGGCAGTCCGAAGCTGAAGTTGGAAGCGCCGCACGTGGTATTTACCTGGAGTTCCTCGCGCAGACGGCGGATCAAATGCAGCGCCATGAGCCCGGCGTCGTTGAGCGCGCCCACCGGCATGATCAAGGGGTCGATCACCACATCGGACTTGGAGATGCCAAAGTCCTGCGCGCGTTCGACAATCTTCTTCGCCACTTCGAAACGGACATCGGGGTCTTCGGATATGCCGGTCTCGTCGTTGGAAATTCCGACCACGGCGGCGCCGTACTTCTTCACCAGCGGCAACACCGTTTCCAGCCGGTCCTCCTCGGCGGTCACCGAGTTGACCAGGGCCTTGCCCTGATAGACCTCCAATCCGGCCTCCAGCGCGGCAACGATGGACGAATCGACGGAAAGCGGAACATCAGTGATCGACTGCACGAGCTGGATCGACTCGGCGAGGATTCTCGGTTCGTCTGCCATGGGGATGCCGGCGTTGACGTCGAGCATGTGGGCTCCGGCCGCCACCTGGGCTCGGGCGTCGGCTTCCACACGGCTGTAGTCACCCACCGCCATCTCCGCGGCCAGAAGCTTTCGTCCCGTCGGATTGATCCGCTCTCCGATGATGACGAAAGGCCGGTTGAACCCGATGACGACCTCGCGGGTGGCCGACGAGACGATGGTTTCGGTCATTGCTGAAATCTCCCCTGATGATGCACTGTTTCGCCGCCGGCTGCTTTCACGACAACGTCGGGGCCCATTTGGCGTGGGCCGGTCTCATTCGACGCTTGCTCGATGGTTTCGTCGCGCAACCGCTTCCACGGTTTTCGCCCCCGCAGTACGCCAGACTCGCTGATGATTTCGGCAACCCGTTCTTCTTGCCGATAGGCCATGACATGAACACCGCATACGCCCGGAATTTCCCGGATTTCCTGGATTGTCTCGATACACAGCCTTTTCCCCTCGAGAGATTGTTTGGCTGCGCCCTCGAGGCGGGTGATGACAGGGTCGGGAATATGAACGCCCGGCACATTACTCCGGATCCAGCGCGCCGCGCCGGCGGATCGGAGCGGACCAACGCCCACGATGATGAAGCATTTCTCGTGAAGCCCCATGTCGCGGACACGATCCATGTACGCCCGAAACATGGGTACGTCGAAGCAGTACTGGGTTTGAACGAACTGGGCGCCGGCCGCGATTTTCTTGGCCAGTCTCAGCGGTCTGAAATCATGGGGCGGCGCGAACGGATTGGCGGCGGCACCGAGAAAAACCTTTGGCGGTGTGGTGATGGCGCGGCCCGACAGGAACCGTGACTGATCGCGCATGGTGCGGATGGTCTCGAGTAGCGACATGCAGTCCAGGTCGAATACCGGCTTCGCTTGCGGCTGATCGCCCGCTTGAACCCCGTCGCCGGTGAGACAAAGGATGTTGCAAACCCCCATGGCGGCGGCGCCTAGAACGTTGCCCTGGATGGCGATCCGGTTGTGATCGCGACACGAGATTTGCATAACCGGCGCATATCCAACCCGCGTCAACAAGGCGCAGGCGCCGACGCTGGACATATGACAATTGGCGCCGGACCCGTCGGTGGCGTTGATGGCGTCGACCCAGCCGTCGAACACGCGAGCCCGCTCGGTAACCTCCTCAGGATCGGTAGAGTCCGGAGGGTCCAGCTCGGCGGTGACGGCGAACTCGCCGGCGCGCAACACCCGCTCGAGCCGGCCGCGGGAAGAATGTCCCGGCAGTTCGGGCAGCGGGTCGCCGGGGGCAGCGAACTCATTGCCCTTCATGGCCCCGGCTTTCTCTGGCGGCGGCGGCTTCACTGGTCGCCCGCAACCAAGCCGATGTGCCGCGAATGCTGTGGTCGACGGGTTTCTGCACATCATTGATCAGATCGCCGTTGACCATTTTCCGGCTTCCCGTCCAGGCCTCCGCCCAGACACAGGGCATGTCGGGTTCAACCTCGCAATTTCCGTCGGCGCGCACGCCGCCGCACGGGCCATTGCGCATGCCCTTGGGGCAATTCATCGGACAGGACATGCCGGTGGACGTAAGCAGGCATTCCCCGCACATGCGGCAGTCGAACATGAACCCCTTGATGGCCCGCTCCACTGGGATCATCGGTTTCTCTACCCGATGATAGCCAATGGCCCGCCACAGCCAATGCAGCCGCACGAGCGCCCCGGCGAATATCCCGTACAGGTGTTCCAAGAGACGGGCATGACGCACCGACCACCGTCGCACCGAAAACCGATTTGCGGATCTGCGGACATAACCGGTCCCGGCCGGTTCATAAGCGGAGGGCACCGGCATATTAGGTTTCCTCCCGGCCGCCGGCCCTCACCAGACGGCCTAGCCGCTCGTCATCGTATTCGGCAGCTAGGCGCAAGATCGCAGCTTCGGCTTCGGTTTCGATGTCGTCGCCACACGGGCTCGGCTCACCCCGCCGCCAATCGGCCAGGTAGGCATCGCTGCCGTGAGCGCCGGCGCGCATAGCCGCCCGATCGATGGCCTCTGGGAAGCGGGATGTGAGTTGCCGTTTTGCGTTTTTTCGGCCGGCCGCGACGATGACCTGAGCCGGAATATCACGCCAGTAGACGATCGTGAGCTTCGCCAACGTTTTCCTCCTCAGGGGAGTCCGAACCAAGAAACCGGGCGAGACCCTGCAGACCGGTGAAGCGGCGCTCATAGGCCAGACCCAAGCGCAGCGCTGCCGCCTTCGCTTCCAGGTCGAGGGCAGTGTCGTCCACCTGAGCGAGATAGACCAGCCGTCGGTAGTTGCCGAAGTAGTCGCCGAGAAGCTGGGGAAAGCGATCGAGGCCGAGGCCCTTGATGATCAGACGATCGAAGTGGCGCACCAGATAGTCGGTCAGGAAAAAGGTCCCTGGCTCGCGCTCGGTCAGCGCGGCGAAATCGGTTGCACCGGCGTAGAACTCGTAGCAATGCGCCCCCTGGATCCGCACGACACCCTCTTCCTCAAGCACGGCGTCGAGCTTTCCGCCGGTTCCGCAATCGCCATAGAGCACCAGGATATGATCATACTGGCCTTTCGCCGCTTGGATCTTGCCGCGCACGGCCTCGGGAATCTTGGCTGGGCGATTATGGAGGTCGGCCGGCAGGCACGATAGCTCCATTTGGCTCCAGCCGTGAGCCCGTTTCAACGACACCATCTCCTGCGCGAGAGCGCCGCACCCGATGAGCAAGGTTCGTGGCGGAGCGGGCCGATAACGGGTCATCCGGTGGCTGCCAACGCCTCTGCCGAACCTTGACGCCGAGCCATGAAGAATTTTGCCGTCTCCACGGCGATGGCCGCGTCGCGGCAGTAGGCATCGGCACCGACGCTGGCGGCGAACTCCTCATTCAGCGGAGCGCCGCCCACCAGAACGATATAGTCGGAGCGGATGCCTTTTTCGACCATGGCGTCCACAACCACCTTCATGTACGGCATGGTGGTGGTGAGCAAGGCCGACATGCCGAGAATATCGGGCTGGTGTTCCTCGAGCGCCGCGAGGTAGTTCTCGACGGGATTGTTAATCCCCATGTCGATGACCTCGAAGCCGGCGCCTTCCATCATCATGATGACCAGGTTCTTACCAATGTCGTGGATGTCGCCCTTGACCGTGCCGATGACCATCTTGCCCATCTTCGGTGCGCCGGTCTCGGCCAGAAGCGGCTTAAGGATGCCCATCCCGGCCTTCATGGAGTTGGCCGACATCAGCACCTCGGGTACGAACAGGATACCGTCGCGGAAATCGATTCCGACGATCCGCATGCCTTCCACCAGCGCCTTGGTCAGCACGTCGTAAGGCTGCCAGCCTCGTTCTAGAAGGATCCTTGTTCCCTGCTCGATCTCTTCGGCGAGACCGTCGTACAGATCGTCATGCATCTGCTCGACGAGTTCGTCGTCGCTCAGGGATTCGAGATCAACATCTTCGTCTTCTTGCATTTCCGGACCTCCGCACAAAGCCATGTTATGACCTTAGAACTAAGAGTAATCCGGATTTCGCATCCTTCTGTCGTCCTTCGGACGACCATTATGCCGTTTACGACAACCTCTGCATACGATCCCTCTCCGCGCGAGGAATACACCACGTAATGACGCGGCCTATTCCTCGCACGCAATCGAGAGAGTGTACTCGCCCGATCAGCCTCGATCAGCGCGAGCGCGGCTCCGACATCAGGCCCTTAACCAAAGCGACGCAGCCGAGCAGCAACACAAGAGCGAAGGGAAGGCCGGTGGACACCGCCGCCGCCTGCACCGAACTCAGGCCGCCTCCGAGAAGCAGGGCGATCGCCACCAGACCCTCGAAGCTGGCCCAGAAGACCCGTTGCGACACCGGTGCGTCCACCTTGCCGCCCGCCGTGATCGTGTCGATGACCAGCGAACCGGAGTCCGACGAGGTAACGAAAAACACGATCACCAGCACGATGCCGACAAACGAGGTAATCGCCGACAGCGGCATATTGTTGAGCATTGTAAACAGCTTCAGCTCCAGCGGCGCGTCGGCAATGGCCTGATAGCCCTCGTTGAACATGCTGATGGCGGTATCACCGAACGCCGTCATCCATAACACCGAAACAATGGATGGAATGATTAGAACGCAGAGAATGAACTCGCGCACCGTCCGGCCGCGGCTGACCCGCGCGATGAACATGCCGACGAATGGCGACCAGGAGATCCACCACGCCCAGTAGAACGACGTCCAGCCCTGGCTGAAGTTCGCATCGTCGCGCCCGAACGGATTGGCGAGCGACGGCAGATACTCGGCATAGGCGACGAGATTGTGGAAAAAGCCGGTCAGGATCGCGAGTGTCGGCCCGAGGGCGATGAGGAAGATCACCAGCAACGCGGCGAGAACCATGTTGATCTCGGACAGCCGCTTGACACCGGCATCGAGCCCGGCAACCACCGAAATCAAAGCTACGCCAGTGATGCTTATGACCAGCAAGACCTTGGAAAGGTCGGTATTCGGTATGCCGAATAGGAAGTTGAGCCCGGCGGTCGCCTGCTCGGCGCCGAATCCAAGCGACGTCGCCAACCCGAACAGCGTGGCGAAAACGGCGAGGATATCGATGATATGGCCGGTCCAGCCCCACACCCGCTCGCCGAAGATCGGGTAGAAAATTGAGCGGATGGTGAGCGGCAGACCCTTATTGTAGGCGAATATTGCCAGCGAGAGCCCGACAGTGGCGTAGATCGCCCATGGGTGAAGGGCCCAGTGAAAGATAGTCGCGGCCATGCCGAGCCGGCGCGCTTCCAACTCATCGCCCGCGGCACCGGCGAGCGGGGCCCAGCTTTCGGGAGTGCCCGCGTCTTCCGCCAACGACGACGAGACGTGCGATATCGGCTCGGAAACGCCGTAGAACATCAGGCCGATGCCCATGCCGGCGGCGAACAGCATGGCGAACCAGCCGGCGTAGGAATAATCAGGCTTGGCGTCCATGCCGCCGATCCGGACCTTGCCG
>CAKZLS010000268.1 GCA_937127205.1 uncultured Rhodospirillales bacterium | reverse complement strand
TTCGATCACCGATGGCAGGCCCCAGACCTGGGCCTCCGGATAGCGCGCCATCCAATCCTGCAAATAGAGATGATGGATCTTGTTGGGACTGACCAAGTGGGTAACGCGACCGAGCCGGTCCAACTCCCCGATCAAACCGTCCGAAAGCTTGATCGGCGACCAAACCCACAGATCGCCGCTTCTTAACTGAACCACGACAGATCGCGTCGGGAAGGGGAACCCGTGAAAGTTCACCAACTTGCCTTCCGCGAGCCAAGCGCTATCGCCAACCTGTTCGAGTACCATGCGCGGATAATGCCACAACCCCGTTCAGTCGCGCACGAAAATAAATCATATTTTTCAATTTGTTACGCATCCGTTTCCGGACCGAGGCCGAACTGACGGAGGACGCCGGCCAGGTGTGCGACGAAGGCCGTTGCCAGGACGGACGCGGGCCGGTGCGCCGGAGTGAGAATCGACACCGGATAGGGAACGCGCGGCATGATTGGCCGCAATACGAGGTCGCCGATGCGATCATGGCCCATTCGACGGCTTTCGGGCGTTAGCGGATCGCAGATGCAGCGGCAGAGACCCTGCTCCACCAACTCCAGCGCCGGCAAGAAAGTTTGAAGCTCGAACCGTTGGCGAAACCGAGCGCCCACGCTGGCGAACGCCCGTCGGGTCAGCCGGTTGGTCGCGTGATCGGGATAGAGAGCGGCCATGGGCGCGTCGTCTAGATCCAAAGGTGTGATCACCGGCTTTTCGGCGAGGGGATCGTCCCTGCGCATGGCGCACAAACACTCATACTCGAATGTTTGGAGGGTGAATGCCGCGCGCGGTGCCGGAGTCTCGGCGAGCCCTAGATCGTATTGCTGGGAAGCGATCCAGTCCGCGACCACCAAACTACTGCGCGACATAAGCGAGACGGTGACGTCAGGGCGATCACGCACGAACGCGGCCAGGACACGCGGCAAAAAGAATCCCGCCGCCGCGGGCAAGCAGGCGATCCGCAGGCGGCCGCGCTCCAGGTTGGAGATTTCCGTCATCGTCCGCGCCGAGAGGGTCAGGCGTTCAAGAACGACCTCCGTTTCCTCGAGGAAGTAGTGAGCCTCCGGGGTCGGAACGAGCCGTCCACCGCGCCGCTCGAAAAGCGTAAAGCCCAGCTCGGTTTCCAGATTGCCGATCCGGGTCGTCAGGGCCGGTTGCGTCCGGTTCAGCGAACGCGCGGCCTCCGAAATGGACCCGGTCCGCATCACCGTGCGGAAGGTGTGGAGCTGCTGAATGGTGAGGTTCATTGACACAATATAAAAAATTTTTATGACATGATCCAATTAATCGATTTGTTTTTATGATTGGTTGCGCACAAGCTCCCCATTGCACGATCGGGTTTCAACCGGCGGCAGGGCCCAGCACGATGGCCCGGAGATCAGGAGACGGGAGGGTCAGTCGTTCATGGAACGGTTTTTTCGGTATGCATTGACGGCGCTGATCTGCATCGTGGCCTTTGGCCAGTTCGTGCAGGTGGTCACGCGCTATGTCCTCGAGGTCCCGGTGATGGGGCTCGAGGAGACCATGCTCTATCCCACGATCTGGCTTTACATGCTCGGCGCCATCAACGCGTCCCGCGAGAACACCCAGATCCGCGCCAACGTCCTTGAAATTTTCATCAAGACCGAGCGAGGCCACGCCATTCTTGCGGTGATCGGTGAAAGCCTCAGCCTCATTGTTTCGCTGTGGCTGACATGGTGGGCCTGGGATTTTACCCGCTACGTGATGCGCGTGTGGAAGGAAAGTCCCACCCTCTACATCCCCACCTTCTATGCCGATGTTGCCTTGATCGTGGCGTTGGTGATGATGACGCTATTCACGGCATGGCACCTGTCGCGCCATGTGCGCGCGCTGGTTACCGGAAATTATGCTGTCGGCGACCATCACGTGACCGACTACGAAAAGGCCAGCTTTGACGACAAGGGAGACGGTCATGGTTGAGGTCGCTCTCCTCGCGGTCGGCGCTCTCGTCGTCTTGCTGACCCTCGGCGTTCCGCTCCCCTATTGCTTCGGCGCCGGGCTCATGGTGATGAGCATCGTCGGCGGGGTCACCATGAAGGGCAATATGCTGTGGGGCTTCCAGCAGCTGGGCAATCCGGTACTGCTGGCGATCCCGCTGTTCGTCCTCGCCGGCACCCTCATGCGCCAGTCCGGCATC
>CAKZLS010000267.1 GCA_937127205.1 uncultured Rhodospirillales bacterium | reverse complement strand
CGGCGACCACGGTCTACGCCGCCGATGACGCCAAGGCACACCTGGAAACGGCGCGCGCTCTGCTCACCAAGCACACAGATGGCGCAACTTTGGCGGGCGCCAGCGTCGTTGGCGGCTTGCTGATCGTTCGTTGGTTGGGCTACGACACTCTTGCGCTCCGCAACGCCTACGGCGCGTTCTGGGTGGCGTTTCGCCGGCACGTCCGCGGAGGCGACGACGATCTGCCACGGGTCTGGTGCATTTGAGGATTTGGTAAGGGGAGAAGCTCGTGAACCTGACACCACGAGAAAAGGATAAGCTGCTGGTGGCCATGGCCGCAGAGCTGGCGCGAAAGCGTCTGGCGCGGGGCGTCAAACTCAACTACCCCGAGGCGATCGCGTTGATCAGCGATTTCGTCGTCGAGGGAGCACGCGACGGCGCCCCGGTGGCCGATCTGATGCGCGATGGCGCCGGCGTACTCAGCCGCGCTCAGGTCATGGAAGGCATTGCCGAGATGATCGACGAGGTTCAGGTGGAAGCCACCTTTCCCGACGGCACCAAGCTGGTGACCGTCCACAATCCCATTCGCTGACGCGCCCCGGAGGCAAGACCATGATACCTGGAGAACTGTTTCCTGCCGCGGGAACCCTTACACTGAACGCCGGCCGCGACACCGTCACGTTGACGGTGGCCAATACCGGTGACCGGCCCATCCAAGTGGGTTCGCACTACCACTTTTTCGAAACCAACCCCGCTCTCGACTTCGATCGTGCTCAGGCGCGCGGTTTCCGTCTCGACATTCCGGCAGGAACCGCGGTCCGCTTCGAACCCGGTCAGAGCCGGAAGGTCACCCTGGTTGCCTATCAAGGACTCCGCGAAGTCCATGGCTTCAATGCGTTGGTCGCCGGACGGCTGGAGGGATAATCGATGGCTTTCAATATCGACCGGGCCGCCTACGCCCACATGTTCGGCCCCACCACCGGCGACCGCGTCCGCCTCGCCGACACCGACCTTATTCTCGAGGTCGAAGACGACCGGACCACCTACGGAGAAGAGGTGAAATTCGGCGGCGGCAAGGTCATCCGCGACGGCATGGGCCAATCTCAAAAAAGCCAGACCGATGGCGCCGTTGACACCGTCATCACCAACGCGCTGATCGTCGATACCTGGGGTATCGTCAAGGCCGACGTGGGCCTCAAGAACGGCCGCATCGCCGCTATCGGCAAGGCCGGCAACCCCGACATCCAGCGGAACGTGGACATCGTCATCGGTCCCGGCACCGAAGCCATTGCCGGCGAAGGACGCATTCTCACCGCCGGCGGGATCGATGCACATATTCATTGGATCTGCCCGCAGCAGGTTCATGACGCGCTGTACTCCGGAATCACCACCATGCTCGGCGGCGGTACCGGTCCCGCCGACGGCACCAACGCCACCACCTGTACGCCGGGCCCCTGGCATATCGGGCGCATGTTGCAGGCCGCCGAGGGCCTGCCCATGAACCTGGGTTTTTTCGGCAAGGGCAACGCATCGAAGCCCGACTCGCTGGTGGAACAGGTCGCCGCCGGCGCCTGCGGCCTCAAACTGCACGAGGATTGGGGCACGACCCCTTCGGCCATCGATACCTGCCTAGCCGTCGCAGAAGCTGTCGATGTCCAGGTGGCGATCCACACCGACACGCTCAATGAGTCCGGTTTCGTGGAGCACACCATCGCCGCGTTCAAGGACCGCACCATCCACGCCTTCCATACCGAAGGTGCCGGCGGCGGCCACGCCCCCGACATCATCAAGGTCTGCGGCCGGTCCAACGTGCTGCCGTCTTCCACCAACCCGACGCGGCCCTACACGGTGAACACCCTCGACGAGCATCTCGATATGCTGATGGTCTGTCATCACCTGGATCCGGAAATCCCCGAAGACGTGGCCTTCGCGGAAAGCCGCATTCGGCGCGAGACCATCGCCGCCGAGGATATCCTTCATGACATGGGCGCCTTCAGCATGATCGCGTCGGACAGCCAGGCCATGGGCCGTGTCGGCGAAGTGATCATCCGCACCTGGCAGACCGCCGACAAAATGAAAAAGCAGCGGGGTGCCTTGCCCGGTGATCCCGCCACCAACGACAATGGCCGGATCAAGCGCTACATTGCCAAGTACACCATCAACCCGGCCATCTCCCATGGCATCGCCAACAGTGTGGGTTCCATCGAGGTGGGCAAGCTTGCCGACCTGGTCTTGTGGAAGCCCATGTTCTTCGGGGTCAAGCCGGACCTCATTCTCAAGTGCGGCACAATCGCCGCCGCCGCCATGGGCGATCCCAACGCCTCGATCCCGACGCCGCAGCCGGTGCACTACCGCCCCATGTTCGGCGCCTTCGGCCGCTCGCTCACCGAGAGCGCGGTGACTTTCGTCTCAAAATCTGCATTGGATGCGGCTGTCGGCCATCACCTCCAGCTCAACAGACCGCTTATCGCGGTCGAGGGGACGCGGAGCGTGACCAAGGCGGACATGATCCTCAACGACCTCACGCCGGACATCGCGGTGGATGCTGAAACCTACGAAGTCCGCGCCGGCGGCGAGCTTCTGACCTGCGAACCGGCCACCGAGCTGCCCATGGCCCAACGCTATTTTCTGTTTTAGATAATGAGACGCGCCATCGACGTTCTGTCCGCGGGTAACTGGCCGCCGGCCGCCATGGTTGCCGAGGTCAGCCTCGCGTTCGATGCGCGCCATCGCCGC
>CAKZLS010000266.1 GCA_937127205.1 uncultured Rhodospirillales bacterium | reverse complement strand
GGTTTCGTCGCCGTTGAACACGGCGCCAATGACCCTGTCTTCGTGTTTCAGGGGCCGAATGACCTGTCTCTGATTGAGCTGCGCCGCGCCAAGCACTTCGATTGCGGCGCTTAGTTTTGGGCGATCTCCGCCAAAACGACGTGGCCAAGCGGCTATTGCCAATTTGACTGCGTCTAAATTGTTTTGTTCATTCAATGCGTTTTTCGAGAGTGCGGCTAGCGCCCGACTCTCATTTGCCCTTGCCACCACTGCGGCCGCCATGGCTTGTGTTTCGGCGTCGGTCGCTCGCCACCACATCCACCCAGCGGCAACGGATGCCAGTAGCAAGGTCGCGGCGACGGCCGCGAGAGCGCGGGTTCTGTTGCGATCGCGCCGATGTCTCTTTTCTTCCGTTTCCATGGACGCGTTGATGAACCGCCGCTCCTCACCGGAGAGCCATTCCGGGCGCTTTTGGTGCAGGGCGGCGAACACTTCCAGATCGGCGCCGGTGGCAAGGCGCTTGTCCCGACCCCACTGGTCCTCGCTTTCGGCCCAGGCCTTGGCCCGGGGGATCAGCGTATCGAAAACCCGTTTGTCCTCGGCCGAGTCCTGCAACAGGGTCTGGAAATAGGGCCAGGCGGTGACCAACGCCTCATGGGCGATCTCCACCGTCGGCTGCTCGGCGCTTCCGCCTAGAAGCACCAGCCGCTTGCCGTCCTCGCTTGCCAGTGTCTGGATCAACGGCCAGCGGGCCTCGTCGAATTCGTCCCGGGCCGCGATCCGGCGGGTGGCGCCGCCGGTGTCGCCCAGCCGCACGAGACGTAATAGAATACTGTCCAGGTGGAACCGCTGTTCGTCGTCGAGCACTTGGGTTCGGACGCGTTCGACCGCTTGCGCCAGGGCGCCCTCGACCCGGCCGACGTTGGTATACGCGCGCAGCAAGGTGCCGCCGCGGTCGCGGCGCGCATGCCAGGTTTCGGTCAGCGCCATCTGGACCAGCGCCAGATCGCCCGGCCGCTCGCCCACGTCGCGAAGTACTTCGGCCGCCAGAGCCTCGCGGTCGGGTGCGTCGATGCCGGCTAGACGCAGCGCCTCCGTGACGATGCTCCGCAGACCGTCATCGCTCATGCGGCCCAAGCGGAAACGGGCGCGCCGGTCGTCGGCTTCCAGGCGTTCCTTCAACCGGTCGAAACCGTTGCAGAGGTTGACGTAGTCGTGGCGCATGGTGAGCATCACGCGATGGCGTCCATCGGTGGGGTCGGCGAGATCGAGGAGCAGGTCGACGAACGGTTCGCGATACTCCGGTGGTGTGATGGTGAGCAGTTCCTCGAACTGATCCACCACCAGCAGCACCCGCGCTCGGTCGGGCGGCAGGTCACAGCGAAGCGCCCGGCGAACCTTGTCCAGGTCGCCGTTGGAAGCCCAGTCGGCGAGGGCGCCCCGGTCGGCAAGGCTCAAACCCAGCTCGGTGGCGGCGTGGTCCACGGCGTCCCCGAGCTGGCGGAACGGGTGGTTGCGCGGCTGGGTGGTCACCACGTGCCAGATGGCGTCTTCCGGGCGCGCGCCGTCGATCTGGGCAAGGGCGCCGCCACGGAAACGCGGCACCAAACCGGCGCGCACCAGCGACGACTTGCCCGAGCCGCTGTCGCCGGTGACCAGCACCAGCGGCGTCCGGCTCAACAGATCGACGAGGGCGTCGGTTTCGGCCTCGCGGCCAAAAAACAAGTGGCTTCGGGCTTCGTCGATGGCGCGGAGACCGAAGAAGGGCTCGGATTCCAGTTGAAGTTGGCCGGCGTCGGCGACACCGAGAACAGCTCCCATGAGCTTTTCGAACTGGTCGACTTTGGTCTCCACTTCGAAGACACCTTGGAACTGCTGGGCGAAGCTCGGCAGGGCCTCCGGGCCATCCGCGTCCTTGGCGAGGATCGGGATGAAGCGGTAATCGGGCTCGGTGACCGCGCGGTTGAGGGCGAGGCGGACCTCGGCTTCCACCCAGTTCATGACGCCCTTGCTGCCCAAATAGACGGCGAAGGCATGGGATTTCCCGATGGCGTCTTCGAGCTGGGGTTGCCAGGGTTGGCCGGGCTTCAGGTCGTCCATGTCGAACCAGACGCCGAGATCTTGATCGCGCGCGGCGGGGGCCGCCAGGAGACGCTCCTTGAGCGCCCGCGCGGCCTCGGTGTCGATGCCGGAATGGCTCAGGAAGACCAACCGTGACATGGCGTGGACCAATTTCTATCGTGAAGCCGCGTGCGCATAGGGACCTGCGAGCCGCTCTACCTCTGCCCAATTCGCAAGAGTGTAGTGAAAAAGGCCCTGTGGTCGAAACGTTTAATGCCGCTGGACGGTCCTGATCGAGTTATCTCCCGAATTCGCCGGAGCGGCTCCGAACGTGTGCACCTCAGGGCAATGCGGAAAGCTAGGTATCCCTTTGGCCCAAGTTGAGGAGTCTGCTAACGTTGGGGCATGGCCGATGCGAGACACCTGGTTCCAGGGGTTGATTACCCGCGGACGTTCCAGGAGATGGACAATTGGTTCCGCACCGATGCGGGATGCCGGGACTATGTTCGACGGCTGCGTTGGCCGGAGGGGTTCGTTTGCCGGCGGTGCGGAGCGATCGGGGAACCTTGGATAACGGCGCGTGGGGTATTTCACTGCCGGGCCTGTGCTGGAGAAACGTCGCTGACGGCCGGCACGATCTTCGAGGGGACGCGAACGCCGCTGCGGCTTTGGTTTCTGGCGATGTGGTTCGTCACCAGCCAGAAGAACGGTCAGTGCCTTGGGCTTGCAGCGGGTGCTTGGTCTGGGTAGCTACGAGACGGCGTGGACGTGGCTCCACAAACTGCGCCGGGCGATGGTTCGACCCGGCCGGGATTGCCTCACCGGAACCGTCGAGGTCGACGAAACCTATGTCGGCGGCCCGGAAGAGGGCAAGCGAGGCCGGGAAACCGAGACCAAGGCCATCGTCGCGGTGGCGGCCGAGAAGAGCGGCCGCGGCGTCGGCCGTATCCGCCTTCGGCGCATCGAGGACGTGTCCGGGGACAGCCTGCTACCCTTCGTCCAGGGTGCCGTGGTGCCCGGCTCCGTGGTTCATACCGACGGATGGAACGGCTACTCCGGGCTGGCGGCGGCCGGCTACAAGCACCGGGTCACCGTCATCAAGAGCGGGGCGGAACCGGCGCACGAGGTGATGCCGCGCGTCCATATGATCGCCTCACTGCTCAAGCGGTGGCTGATCGGCACCCACCAAGGCGGCATCCAGCACCAGCATCTCGACTACTACCTCGACGAATTCACTTTCCGTTTCAACCGCCGGCGCTCACAAGCTCGGGGATTGCTCTTTCATCGCCTCGCCCAGCAGGCGGTTGCTGTCCCTCCCGTCCCATATCACATGATCGTCGCCCCCCACCCCGACGTACTTGGGTGAAAGGGATACCCAGTTGCGGAAATTCCATCCCCTGAAACAGAATTACCAATTCTGTTTCAACGTTTCGGTCAGGAGCCTCAATTTCGCATGCTTTCAGAGGACTATCGTAGATCCTCCACACAACATTGTGGAACAAGATTCGGAGCAAATGTTTCCCCTGGGCTTCCGTCGTCGCTTTCAGCGAGAAAACAAATGGGGACCTTGAATCGCCATTTACCTCCGCGCCCGCACCAGCGCTATGTCCGTCTCCTTTGCATTCAGCAACACCGAGCAGTGCCGTTCGATCTCCGCCCGTTCGCCCGGTATTTCGCTTTGGTCGCGGCAGGGTACGCGTTGGGTCGCATCTAGCTTTTAGCATGCCCCCTTTTTCCGGCCCTTGGCGCGCGACGGATCAGCCACGATTCAGAACCCGCGCTCAATTAAGCCGACGAATAGGGTCGCACCAAAATGTCCCCTTCACGCTGCCGCGTCTGGAACGCGTCGTAACGCGCCTGCATACGCAATAACGTGTCCATTTTGACGCCAAAAGCTTTTTCCACGCGGAGCGCCATCTCGGGCGACAACGCAGCATTCTTCTCATTAAGAAGATTGGACAGCGCCGGGCGGCCGACGCCGAGAGCCCTGGCAGCAACCGTTACTGAAAGGTCGTCCGGTAGAACGGAGCGCCGGATGAATCCGCCCGGATGCACCGGTTCCATGCCTACCTTGATTGCCACCGTTCTTGCTTCCTGCTCGTCAGTGGTAGTCCTGATGGACGAAAGGGATTAATTTATCATCGTATTATGACGCAACTCTCCGACAATGGCTAAAGTAGCACCGTTCGAGATTGGATTTCTCTTTTCGTTAAGGGCAGTCGCCACAGGACGAAAACCATGTACATTCGCCCCATTAAGACGGAGCAAGATTACCAAACGGCGCTGGCAGCCATCGGTGATCTCATGGATGCCGAACCGGATACGCCCGAGGGTGACCGCCTCGATGTGCTCGTGACCCTGGTGGACGCCTATGAAGCGAGGCACTTCCCCATGGAAGCGCCCGACCCCGTCGCCGCCATCCGTTTTCGGATGGAACAACTGGGCCTGACGCGGCGGGATCTCGAGCCGCTGATCGGCGCCAGGGGGCGGGTTTCGGAAGTGCTCAGCGGCAAACGCCGGCTTTCGCTGGATATGATTCGGAAACTTCACGCCCAGTTGAAAATTCCGGCCAGCGTGCTCATTCAGGATCCGACGGAGGAACCGTCAGGCCCGTCCGGGAAACGTGCGGGGTAAAGGTAAGCGCACAACTGGCTTGCCGAGGGTTCGTCGTCAATAACGATCGGCATCGCCGCCTAAATCCTGCCAGCATGTTTTGTCGCGAGCGCCCACCCCATTACGCCCGAAAAACGTCCTGATTTGCAAATAAGAATTATTTGCATAATATGCCCTTGTGAACCGGACCAAGGACATACTCATCGAGGCGCCGCCTCTACCCCTGCCGCCTGTGCCGAGGACGCGGCGGGTGAGGGATTTGCGCGGCCGCGTCTCCGGCATGTTCGGCCTGTCCGCGATCATGGTCCTGGTGGCGGTGCTGCTGGCGCTGCCCATCGTCACCGTTGCGATCCATGTCTTCCTGCCCGGCCAGGGCACCTGGAGCCATCTGGCGGACACGGTGCTGTGGCAATACATCTGGAACACCGTCTGGCTCGGCGTCGGCACCGGGATCGGCGTGACCGTTGTCGGGATTACCACGGCGTGGCTTGTGGCCATGTGCCGGTTCCCGGGCCGCGGCGTGTTCCAATGGGCATTGATGCTGCCGCTCGCGGTTCCCGCCTATGTGCTGGCCTATACCTACACCGACTTTCTCCAGGTGGCGGGACCGGTTCAAAGCATGATCCGGGACCTCACGGGGTGGACGCCGCACGAGTATTGGTTCCCCAACATCCGCTCGCTGGAGGGCGCCATCGTTCTGTTCGTGGTGGTGCTCTATCCTTACGTCTATCTCCTGTGCCGTACCGCGTTTCTCGAGCAATCGGTGTGCGTCCAGGAGGCCAGCCGCACGCTTGGCTGCGGACCATGGCGATCGTTTTCGCGG
>CAKZLS010000265.1 GCA_937127205.1 uncultured Rhodospirillales bacterium | reverse complement strand
CCCTGTAGTGCGGCTGCAACTCCGGGTTCGCTTATAAAAGCAATGCTCCCCGGTTCCGCTTGCGAATGCGGCGGGCCCGGGGAGCAACCTTGTACTTTTTACTTGTCGGGAAGTTCCAGTTTGAACGAACCGTCCCAGTAATAGGCGGACTTCCATGGGTCTTTCCCCATGTCGAAGCGGCCGGTTCCGCTGGCCCCCTCGAAGGCTCCGGTGCCGGAGAGCACCTCGTAGTCACCCCCATTACCCTTCGGCGAATAGGCGCCCGTAAATTTGAGATTGAGGCTGTCACCGTTCTGGAAGGTGTATGTGCTGTAGCCGGTATAGTTTCCTTCCTTGCCGGCCCTTTCCATGGTCAGGACGAAATCCTTGAAGGCGATACGGCCGTCCTCGAACACCGCGACCCCGGCGTATTTCCCGACGCCCATCTTGTGTCCCTCGGTGTTTGGAACGTCATCAAAAGAACTGCTCACCGGCGTGGTGACCAGCCGGAACTTCATGGTTTGCTCCTTAGCCTCAATGGATCCGGCAGCAAGACACGCAACAGCAATCGCCGCACAGGCGATCTTTCCGATTTTCATGGATTGGTCTCCCCCTTTTGCTCGAGCGTTCGGCCTAGCATGAATAGAACCGAACCCGCGAAAGTTCTATCACAGGGCGTAACTTTGACCGCTTTCCAACGGTCAGGCAAGACCTTTTGGAGACGGAGCGGTACCCTCATTTCGCGGTCCTTGCGCCTGGCCGTCGCGATGCCCCATATGCCAGTTATCGGCGCTGCTCCGTATGAGCATCCGGCGACAGGACTTCTGGCGCGAGTTGCAGTAAATGGAAACCATGGCGGACCTGATTAAAATAATCGATGAGCGCGAGGCCCGATCCATCGTCAACGCCGCCATCGACCGCTATATCGCCGCCCGGCACGCCCAGGTGGACGCCTTCGTGGACGGGAATTTCAAGCTGGCGAGTTCCCTACGCCTGCACAAGCATGCCGTGGGCTACGATCTGGTCCGAGCGCCCGCCAACGTGGCGATGATGATTCCGTACTTAGCGACCCAGGTTTCCGCGGCCGGCGCCAAGAAGCTCAGGGCCCGGAAGACCGCCGACTGGCTGGCGAACCGAAAGTTCTTTCTGTCCACCGACGTCGCGCGGGAGCTGGAATGGCGGTTGCACGCGGATCTGCTGGAAATCCCCTACAGCGATGGCACCCGGCAAACCGACCATGACGCCCTCGCCGAGGAGATCATGCGAGATACCCGCCTGGTGGCAGCTCTGGATGCTCTCTCGGATACCCTGATGCGCCACAAGAACGATGCGCGAACTCAAGCCCGGCTCAAAGCCATGCTGGAGACCTATGCGGGCACGCGCAATGCGGTGGCGGAATTGATGACCAATCTGGCCATGGCCGGCGCCGGCGCAACGCTTTTCAAGCAACTCACGCCAGGCGCGTTTTCGCTGGGTCCGACGGTGGCGGGCGCCATTGCCCACCAGGCGGCGGTCGCCAGTTTTCCCCTCGGCGCAAGCGCCGGCGGGCTGTGGTACGGTGTCGTGGGGGCCGCGCCGTCGGCCGGTCTGGTAGCGGGCGCCACTGGCGGCCTGATGGCGGCGGCGGCCGTCGCAACGGCCTTTGCAGGGGTTGTCGGCGACCCGGTCCAGCGCGCCCTCGGCTTGCACCAGCGGCGCCTGCACAAGCTCATCGACGCGCTCGGCGAAGAGCTCAAGGGCGACAGCGAAACGGCTTACACCGTTCGCGACCACTACGCGGCGCGCATTTTTGATCTGGTCGACGTGGCGCGTGCCACCTACCGCGTGGCGATGGGCTAGTACCCACTTTCACAGTTCGGTGCTCCGTGTGACGGCCTTCCGAGGTCATTCGGCCAGGCGCGA
>CAKZLS010000264.1 GCA_937127205.1 uncultured Rhodospirillales bacterium | reverse complement strand
TGCCAAACCAACACATCGACCTGCCGGAGCTTGGCGACGATCTCTTCCGCCTTGTGCTTCTTCTGGACCATCCATTCATCCTCCATCTGGCTCGAAAGCCGATTTCAGGGACGAACCCTTTTCAGGGGGCAGGCCAACTGGCCGGCTCCGGTGCCGCCGATCAGAACGAGATTGCGCTATTGCTCGAGGAAGCCGTCGCCGGCAACCGACAACTCCTGATGGGACAGAAAAAGGCGGGCAGAATGAACCGGCGTTGGTCGAGGTGGGGATCCTGCTGGCCCGAGAAAGCCGTTATCGCATTGCCTTACATCCTTTTTTGAACAATCAGCTGGCTGTATAGAAATCGGGATCGATCGTTGAATTGGGCGTTGCAATGAAGAAAATCGGAGTCTTGGTAACGGGTGGTGCCGGCTACATCGGGTCTCATGTCGTGGTCGAATTGATTGAAGAGGGTTTCGGGGTGGTAATCCTCGACAACTTCGAGAACGCGGAATCCGACGTTCCCCAGCGTCTCGAGCGGATTGTCGGAGATGAGATCAGGGTTGTGCGCGGCGACGTCCGGAACGGCACACTCGTTGCCGAGACGCTGAAGAAGTCCGGGATCGATATCGTCGTTCATCTCGCCGGAAAGAAGGCCGTCGGGGAATCCTTCTCGAAGCCGCTGGACTATTATGACGCGAATGTCGGCGGGGCCATCTCGCTGCTCGAGGCGATGCAGAGTTCCAACAAACCCGCGCTGGTCTTTTCCTCTTCGGCGACGGTCTACGCTCCATCGGACCGGATGCTCCTGAGCGAGAGCGCTGATCTCGGCCCGATCAATCCCTACGGGCGCAGCAAGTTGATGATCGAGGAGATCGTGAGCGACGCCGTCATATCCGGCGACCTGACCAGCGCGATCACGTTGCGCTACTTCAACCCGGTGGGAGCGCATCCTTCGGCAATGATCGGCGAACAGCCTTCGAACGCGTCCAACAACCTCTTTCCGTTCATCGCACAGACAGCTGCAGGTTGGCGCGAGCGCGTGCGCGTATTCGGCGACGATTATCCGACTCCCGATGGCACCGGGGTGCGCGACTACATTCACGTGGTCGACTTGGCCCGGGGGCACGTCGCAGCCATACGCCACCTGATGGGCCGATCCCCCCAAGGAAAACACAGCAAGGTCAATCTGGGCACGGGGACCGGGTACAGTGTCAAGGAAGCCATTGACGCCTTCTCGCAAGCCTGCGGCTTCGAGGTTCCGCATGATATCGTCGGGCGACGGCCGGGAGACGTGTCCACCTGCGTCGCCGATCCACGGCTTGCGGCGGAAACCCTCGGCTGGCGGGCGGAAATGTCACTGGAAAGGATGTGTTGCGACCATTGGGCCTTCCAGCGGACGCTCAGGGACCGACGCCCGGATGACCGCGTCTAGTGTTCCCGGAAGGCGCGCCGGACCGGGAACGGCCAGCGGGGTCTCCCGGCTCTTTCATCGCTCTCGAATGGCTGAAGCTTCCGGCCGCGCGACCTGTCGGCTAAGGGTCTTCAGTTCCCGGTAAAAACGCCGCCGATCTTCCTCCTATGGGCTCGGCGCGCGCACCATCGCGCAAACCCGGGGCTCGCCCCGCCTCCAGGCCATGAGGGTTCGCACGAGGGCCTCACCGTCGATGCGGTCCGTCTTGGCCCAGCGGTGCCGTCGCTACACCGCAATCGAGGCCGGGTCGACCACATGGCTCTCGATTTCTGCCGCAACAGGGAACGGTGGATCCAGAACCCGTTGAGCCCTGCCTCCTGGAACTATCACTGGAACCGCTTGGCCGGTCCGCCGGCGGACATCGTGTTGTATGTTCGAAATCCGTTCCAGCAGTCCGGTCATGTCGCCGCCTTTGATCTGATGCCGCGACATCTTCGACCCCAGTGGCGCCGCAAGGGCCGTTATCAGCCAGGTCGTGCGGCTTAGTTCCAAGGAAACGAAAATCGCGTTGAGCTCGGACGCCGTGACCGCATGCACGGTGGTGTTATCGGCAGTCGGCATAGCAAGAACCTCCATCGAGAAAGTGGGTGCCCCGCCTCTTCCACAGCCAAAGGCACCGGTCTCCCCCTCATGCAATTTTCACGTAGGCGGGTGGCATCAGGCGCACATTGTGGCCAACCCGACCGCGCCCAGGCCGGAGACACCTGGCGGCACGTCGCAGATCAGGTGCGCGGCCGCTGGCCCAAGCTC
>CAKZLS010000263.1 GCA_937127205.1 uncultured Rhodospirillales bacterium | reverse complement strand
TCAAGACCCCCGATATCAACGAATGACACGCGGTCATCGAGGACATCCTGTTCCGGATGATGCGGATCCTGGAAGAGGCTGGAACCGGGTTTGCCCTGCCCGTCCAACTCCACCCGCCGGAAACGTTCGGATTTGACGAAAGCAAGGCGCGCCTTGCCGAGGAAGAGGCGGCAGCGTGGCGGAAAGCGGGAAGATCCCCGTTCCCGGACTTTACGCCGGAAGGATCGCCGGACTACCGGCCGCCCGGCCTTGCCAGGCCTAAGCACGCGTCCCAGGCGCGCTTAGGGATTGTTCAAATCTCCGGAGCCCGTGTCCACCACCGGAATTAGACCGATTTCCGCCAGATATCCATCTTCGCCAATAGCCGCCTTGCTGGTGAGTTCGGCCACGAACGCTTCCAGACTCGGCACCGAAGCGAAATGAGCGGTTTTCACGTATAACGATAGTTCTCGGGATACGGGATAGCTCCCCGACGCGATCGTATATGCATCGGGCCGGACACCTTCCAGCGGGATGCCAACCACGAGATTGCCGTGGCGCCGAAGGGCGTTGTACCCTACGATCCCCATGGATTGGTCATCGTCGGCCATGCGTCGGACGGCAAAGTCATCGTTCTCCCCCGCCTCCACAAACACCCCGTCTTCGCGAAAGTGCTCGCAGATTTCCCGGCGGTCCTCGGCGGAGAGTTCCTGCACGGTGCGAAACGCGGAGCACCCGCCCTCCATGACCACTTCGGCAAAGATATCGCGGGTCCCCGAAGTGGGCGGTGGTCCGTAGACGCGGATTGGCCGGTCCGGCAGCGTCGGGTCGATCTGGTTCCACCGCGTATGGGGGTTGGCGGCAAGAACGCCGCCCACCGGAACCGTCTTGGCGAGCGCCAGCCATAGGTGCCGGCGGGTCAGGTTCATGACGCCCCGGCCCTGTGCTCCAGCCTTTCGAGGTTCCACCACCACGATCCCGCCGTATCCGATCGCGTGCCGGTCGATCTCGCCGACGCCGTTGGCGGCGCACAGCGCCAATTCTTCCGCTGTCATCGGCCGCGACGCGGTCACGATGTCGGCGGTGCTCAGCCCGATGCCGGAACAGAACAGTTTGAAACCGCCTCCGGTCCCCGTGGCCTCGACAACGGGTGCCTCGTGTTCGGTGGTTCCGGCGAAGGCCTCGGCTGCCACGGTGACAAATGGATACAGCGTGGAGGAGCCGACCACATGCACCTCTCGCAGCGTCTCCGCCGCCACCGTTGCGGCCCACAGTGTGGCCATGGCGAACATAACCGTTGCACATCGCTTTCGAACGGGAACGCTCACGGCAGCAGGATCCCTCGGATGGTGAAAAACAGGAACGCGGCCATGAGTCCGGACAGCGGCACGGTGATTACCCAGGCGGAAACAATCTTCAGGGCCAGGGAACGCTTGACCAGTTCCTTGTGGTACTCACGCTTGAGTTCCTTTCTCTCCTGCTTGCTCAGGGTGAGATTCGCGGGACGCTTTTTCTTCTTCTTGAGTTCATGCATCATCTCGCCTTTTTCCTGAAAGGAGGCAGCTGCGAAACGCGCGAGGTATGCCTTGATGACAGCCTCGTCCTCGCCATGGTGATGCAGCCTGATGTCGGCGATGATGTTGGCGTAGTTGACCCTCAGCATTTCGCGCAGGATGCCAACGCCGAAAACCGCGCCGATGGCCGTATGGGTGGAACTGATGGGGATCCCGAGCTGGCTGGCGACGATCACGGTTATGGCGGCCGCGAGCGCGATACAGAACGCCCTCGATTGATCCAACTCGGTAATCTCGGAACCCACCGTGCGGATCAGCTTGGGTCCGTAGAGGGCCAGACCGAGCGCGATCCCGAGCGCGCCCACCACCATAATCCAGAGCGGAATGGAAGCCGTTTTGGCCAAACCGCCGTTGAGCACCGCGTCGTAGATCGCAGCCAGCGGCCCCACCGCATTGGCCACGTCGTTGGCGCCATGCGCAAAGGACAGCAGTGCCGCCGCGACGATCAGCGGCAGCACGAACAGCTTGTTGACGCCTGATCTTTCGTCGCCAAGGGTCGCGGCGGCCCGCCGGATGACCGGCTTCACGGCAAAATAGATAGCGACGGCCACCGCCAGTCCGATGGATGCGGCGCTCAGGAAGTCCAGCGGCCACACCTTTTTCAACCCCTTGATCAAGAGGTATGTTCCGAAGGCCCAGGTCATGATCGCGATCAGGACCGGCACCATTCGGCAGGCCGCGGCGACCCAATCCTGTTGGTAGGTAATGGTGCGCTTGATCACGTAGAGGAACATGGCGGCAATGACCCCACCCATCACCGGCGAGATAACCCAACTTGCGACGATCATTCCCACCTTGCCCCAGTCGGCGATCCCCCAGCCGCCGGCCGCGATGCCCGCGCCGAGGACGCCGCCGACGATGGAGTGGGTTGTGGACACCGGCAGCCCGTTGTAGGTGGCGATATTGAGCCACAGAGCCCCGGCCAGCAGCGCCGCCATCATCGCCCAGACGAAGGTGTCGAGATCGGGGATCGCGTCCGGGGAGATGATGCCCTTGCGGATGGTGCTGGTAACCTCGCCGCCGGCGATGATGGCGCCCGTCGCCTCGAAGATGGCAGCGATGACGATGGCGCCGGTCAAGGTCAAGGTATTGGAGCCGACGGCCGGGCCCACGTTGTTGGCCACGTCGTTGGCGCCGATGTTCATGGCCATGTAGCCGCCGATCATGGCCGCCACGATCAAGAGCGTACCCCCGCCCATGTCACCCACGATGGTTCTGGCGTAGAGCATGACGAGAACGATGAACAAGAGGCAGAGACCGAGACGGATGAGTTCACGCGAATTGAACAAGCCGGCGCTCTCGAGCGCGAAGACGCTATCGGATTTCATTGGACGGGAGGTTCCCCCTGGATGCCCTATCCGGGCACTCTTATGTGGATATCGGCGCCGCTCCCGATTGTGGAATCGAATGCCGTGCCCGCCCGTTCAGGCGCGGGGTAAAGTAAACGCCATAAATGCGTAACGCAAATATCACATTAAAGTGGGGAGACAAGTTTTATGCCCCGTCGCGCCACCCGTCGGCACGCGGGGCCACGATGCTGACGGCATGCGTGGCAAACAGCCATCTAGAGTAACGCGGGCCGGATTTTCTGGATGACGGCCCTCACAAACAACAAGCGCCAGGATCGGCCGTCCGATCCTGGCGCAGGTTCTAAACTCCATCGCGCCAATAGCGAGATAAGAGTTACATGCCCTTCATGTATTCGCTGTGTGCTTCGATCGAGCAGAACGACCGCTGCCCCTTCGGCAAATCCAAACATTTGTCGAGCGCGGTAGTGTACGACTCGTGAGCCGTTTTCTCCTCGGGCGTGTCGTTCGTCGTGTCGTAGTTGTAGTGTACGGTCACGTCTTGTTTCTTCTCTTTCGCGGCAGACGTCGCGTACGCATTGTTGGCCTCGATGGCGCAGAAGGACCGCTGACCCTTCATCATTTCATTGCACTGCTCGAGAGCGGCCTCGTGCTCCTCGGCGGTCATGGCATTGCCGTCCGTCGTGGAGATCATAAGCGCGGAGCCGACAACAACAGCGGCCGCAAATGACCTAGTAATGGACAAATTCATCGTAACCTTCCCTTCGTTCCCGAAATGACTGAATTCCACAGTAAACACTACCGTGTACCGGCCATTAACGTCAATTTCAATGTATGTCCAGGAACTTGCGCGTTTACACAACAAAAAATCGGGTTTCTGCGAAACCTGAAAGCCATTCATGAATATCCGGCCAGATCGGCCGAATTTCACTTCCGGGTTTTCCGTTCTGCGCACCGGTGAGCGTGGTACCGATTCGATAGGACGACCGCGTCACCACAGGTCGGGTTTCATGACCATCAAAGCAAACACGCTCACCATGCCGAGAAAAGCCGGCCAACCCAGAATGAACCACAATCTGAACGCGCGGTGATACGCCGGCGGCAACGATTCGCCGTGCTCGGAAGCGGCCCGGGCGAGGTTTCTCATGCGGAGTTGTAGCTGAACGACCTTCAGCCAACACCCGCCCGCGATGGCATAGATCGCATAAGTAACGACCAGCCAGCTTTCCAGAAGGTCGTACCCCGCCCAGCCGACCAACAGAAAACCCGTGACCGGCTGCCCGATGGCGGCGGGAGAGGTGAATAGCCAATCGGCGAGGACGGTATTCTTGGTCATGGCGGCGACGGCGCGAACGTCGCCGCGCAGATGGGTCGCCAACATGTGAAACGCGGTTCCCAGCCCGGTGCCGAAAATGAGCGTGGCGCTGAGAATATGCGCCCACTTGATCCAAAGATAGGGATCGCTCACCGTTCATCTTCCAAGATTCGGTGAACCAGTAGGAGCGCGATCAGCGGCAGGTTCTTGAGCAAACCACCGAACAGATCTCCCCAGAGCCCCGGTGCCAACAAGGTCAGCACCAGCGTGTAGCCGATCACCATCACCAACTGAACGTTGGCCATGTCCTTGAGCCGCCAGCCGGCGATCAGGGCGGCGGCGATGGCCAGGTCGATCAGGCTCATACCGGCTGCCAACGCGAACGCCAGTGTCGGGTCTTGTGTAAGGGGCGCGAGGATAGCCGCATACTGCGCCGGATCGCTGAAAAGGCCCAGCAACCCGGATACCAGCCACAGCGCCGCCAACGACAGCCTGATGATCGGCCGGACGCAAGACGGTCCAATCCAGATCCCGCGCCATGAGCTTTTCGTCGCCGGCGCGTTTCGACCGCGCGTAGACGGTTTCCGCCTCCTCCACACCCACCGCCGATAACTGGATGACCCGCCGGACCCCCGCGGTCTCGCAGGCGGCGAACAGCGCATCGGGAGTGTGACAGTGAACCGACCAGGCATCGCTGTCGCGCCGCGGCGGCAGGACACCGGCAACGTTGACCACGGCGTCCACGCCGCTGACGGCATCGCGCCAATACGCCGGGTCCGATGCCGCCTCGTCGCGCAGGTCGGACCTGACCGTTTCCACGCCGGGAAATCGATTGGCCATGGCGTCTGGCTGACGAACGGCACATCGCACGATCATGTCCGCACGCAGAAGCGCGGCCACGATAGCGGAACCGATAAAACCGTTGGCGCCGAGAACAAGGATTCGCATCGAACCTCACCCCGAGAGGGAAAATGAGAATTCGATCTTAACGCTCTAATCCTTATCGCTCGTTAAGCGGCATCCATCATTAAGCTTCCGATTTTCGTTCCGCCATGAGGAGGAGCCTTCGTGACAAGCATTTCAGGCAATATCAAAGGCCCCGCATTCGCGCCAATCGGAACAATACCAACGGTGGCTAATAACGCCGCGGATCGCCTGAAACGCCATCAACACTGAGTACGGCACCCTTCCCGAGCTTGACCGAAGTCAATGCCCGCAGTAAGGGCTTCCGTATGACACAAAATCACACAGCTTCAGATTTCAATCCGTCTCACCAGCAGGTCTCGCACAGCGTGCGAGCCGCCGCTGATCGGGTCGACCATGCCGTCGGTACTATCGACAGGGCCGCGGCGTCCGTTCAGTCCAACGTCTCCGACGGTATCCAGCCGGACATGCGGGAACTACGCCAGCTTATGGCCGATCTGCGCGACACCGTCTCGATCGCTTTCCGGCGGATCTTCTGGGCGGTAATCGCCGGCATCGCGCTCAACATCGTGGTCTTGGTGGTTTTGCTGACCCGGTAAAGATCGATCCCGAGCCCCAACCGGCTCCACGATCGATCATCCTATGAAAAGTTCGCGGGCTGGGACAACGAATGACAACCCACCTCGAAATCGAAAAGACAACCCCGCGATGAGGCTTCTGCTTTCCGCATTTGCGCTGTTGATCGTCTTGCTGGCCGTGTTGCCCTCAGTTACGCGGGCGAGCGCGGGAAACGATTGCCAGCCGGCGGTGGACCCGGACCAACCGCAGTACATCATCGGCCTTGGCAGTCTCATGGAAACGGCGTCCAAGCAACGATCCTGGCATAGTGCCGGCGACAGCCTGCCGGTGCGGTTACGCGGTTTCGAGCGGGGTTTCAACGCCCGCGGCTCGGACATCGGTTTCAGCACCACCTACCTCGGCATTGAGTCCAAGGCCGGGGCGGAGATGATGGCGGCCCTGTAACAAGTTTACGAGACGGACGACTTCGCCGCCGGCGACGCGCGCGAATACATCTACTGCCGGGTCCGGGTTGATCGCTCGCAAATCACCATGCTCGACGGATCAGCGACGCTAACGCGCGGACAGATCTGGATCTATCTGCTCAATCCGGATAGCCGGCATCCGCCCGACTAATACCAACGGTCGATAATATCACAAAGAGTCAGCATTAACGACCGTTGGTATACCGCTTTCCCATGATCCAATCGTACGTGGATATCTTCCTCGGCGGCTGCATCGAATTGGCGCAGCAAGTCGTCGACCCCGGCGTGGACTTTCTGACCGCGTGCATCACCACGACCAGGGGATGGTCAGGCTATTGGGTCAAAGACCGCATCTATCCGCGCCGGCCCTTTCACCAACCCCACGCCCGGCGGATCGACGCACTTCTCCATCGCATGCTGCCCGACCAGTTCAACGCTATCCGCATCGAATAAGCATGCGCTCTACGTTGCCAGCGCCTTGCTCATAGGCAGTGTTCGAATCCGGTTTCCCGTGGCCGCGGCCATGGCGTTGGCCAACGCCGGACCGATCGACGGCACGCCGGGCTCGCCGACGCCGGTGGGCTTCTCGGTGGACGGCACGATGTGAACCTCGACCGGCGGCATTCGGTCGATGCGGAGCGGCGTGTAGGCGTCGTAGTTGGTCTGTTCGACGACCCCGCCGTTCAACGTCAACTCCTCGGCCAAAACGGCGCCGAGACCGAACCCGGTGCCGCCTTCCATTTGCGCGCGCACCACGTCGGGGTTGACCACGGTGCCGCAGTCGACGGCGACGACCACCTTGTGCACCTTCGGCTCGCCGCCCTCCATGGAGATCTCCGCCACGTTAGCGACCACTGTGTTGAAGCTCTCGTGCAACGCAACCCCGCGATGGCGGCCTTCGGGCGGCGGAGAAGACCAGTCCGCCTTTTCCGCCGCGAGCTTCAGCACCCCGGCATGCCGGGGATGATCCTTGAGAAGATCCAAGCGGAAGGCCACCGGATCGCGACCGGCGGCGGCGGCTACCTCGTCGAAGAAGGCCTCTACCGCATACGCCGTATGGGTCGAGCCCACGGCACGCCACCACAGCACCGGAACCCGGACGTCGGTGGTGGTCAGGCCGACGGCGATGTTCGGGATCGCGTAGGGAATATTGTTGGCCCCCTCCACGGATGTCTTGTCGACACCGTTCTTAACCATCCCCGCCTCGAACGGCGTGCCGGTGACGATGGATTGGCCGATGATGTGATCGTCCCAGGCTACCAGATTGCCATCGGCGTCGAGACCGGCTCGAAGCTTATGCACGTAGGCGGGACGATAGCGGCCCCCGGTCATGT
>CAKZLS010000262.1 GCA_937127205.1 uncultured Rhodospirillales bacterium | reverse complement strand
GCGGGGTCATGAATAGCTTCATCGATTGCATGGTTTCGAGCCGGTAATCGACCCCGGAATCGAGCTCCAGGACATCGAGTTGCTTTTCCAGTAGATCGATAAAAGGCAAAAAAAGCTCCCGCTGCAGCCCGTCTTTGTAGAGATCCCGCGGCGGCCGATTGGACGTCGCCACCACCACCACACCCGCTTCGAAAAACCCCTCGAACAGCCGCCCGAGGATCATCGCATCGGCAATGTCGAGAACCTGCAGTTCGTCGAAACACAGCAGCCAGGCGTCCTTCGCCATCCGCCGCGCCACCCCCTGCACCAGGTCGTCACTCGAGCGATCGCTTTCGCGCGGTCTTCCTCGAACGACCTTCTCCGCCTCCGAGCGGCGCACCTCGTTGAGGGCTGCATGGATCTCCTGCATGAAGGCATGGAAATGGACACGCCGCTTGCGCTCCACCGGGGCCGAGCGGAAAAAGATATCCATCAGCATGGATTTGCCGCGTCCAACGCCGCCGTAGATATAGAGACCGTTGGGCGGCTCTTCTCTGCGTCGGGATAGACCGAACCGCTCTTTCCAGCCGACACGGCCGGTCGCGGGCTCGTAGCCGGTCAGCGCATGGTGGAGGCTTTCCAGCTTCTCCGCCGCCAGTTCCTGCGCCGGATCCCGCCGAATATCTCCCGCTTTAAGCCGTGCTCGGTATTGCGCGATCGGTCCGTCGGACACCAAGTTTATCCTATGCTGCATCTGCGAAATAACGTAACTGGAGGGCCTGCGGTTGTAAAGTCCGCCACCGACGGGTTTCGCTATTCCGAGGCTGAAACAGCCGCTCACCGAGCGACCGCCCTTGACGAGAGGGCGCGATGTTCCGACTATTTCTAAATGTCATGACCGAGTTCATTGTTTCTCATCAGACCGCTATTCGCTTGAGCTTCTTCTGCGTCATCCTTGCCGTGATGATGGCCTGGGAGTTTGGCGCGCCGCGACGTGTTCTTTCGGTTGCCCGCAGCCGGCGGTGGACATCGAACCTCGGTATCGTCGCCCTCAATACCGTAGCTTTGCGACTGATTTTTCCCATTGCCGCCGTGGGCGTTGCCGCCATCGCCGCCGATCGGGGTTGGGGCTTGTTGAACTCGATCACTCTTCCCGACTGGATCGCCATCGTCTTTGCGGTGGTCGTTCTCGATTTTGCCATCTACACACAGCATGTGGCGTTCCACAAGGTGCCCATCCTGTGGCGGCTGCACCGCATGCACCACACCGACGTGGACATCGACACCACCACCGGTATCCGCTTTCACCCCATCGAGATCGCGCTTTCCATGGCCATAAAGATGGGTGTCATTGTCGCGCTCGGCGCGCCGGCGGTCGCGGTGATCATCTTCGAAGTGCTGCTGAATGCCACATCGTTGTTCAACCACGGCAATGTCCGCCTCAGCGGGCGCATCGACCGGATGTTGCGGCGGATCGTGGTGACGCCGGACTTCCACCGCGTTCACCATTCGGTGCATCGCGACGAAACCGACAGCAACTATGGCTTCAACTTGCCGGTTTGGGACTACCTGTTCGGCACCTATCGCGCCCAACCCCGAGACGGCCACCGGGGCATGACAATCGGCCTCGACATTTTCCGCGAGCCAGTGCGCGGGCGCCTCGACCAATTGCTGATTCAGCCGTTTCTCAAGGGCTGAAGCCGCTGCTTCCTTATCCACCTAAAAAGAAAAAACCGCCGGACGTCCGGCGGCTTTCCCTTAGGCTTCCCCTGCGTTTCGATCGCTACATCCGCTGGGCCAGCAGCGATTTGATTTCGGCGATGGCTTTGCCCGGGTTGAGGTGTTTGGGGCA
>CAKZLS010000261.1 GCA_937127205.1 uncultured Rhodospirillales bacterium | reverse complement strand
GCCATCATCCTGTTCGCCGGCGGCCTCGAGACTTACTTCGGCGACGTCAAGAAGGCTTGGGCACCGTCGCTGTCGCTGGCAACACTCGGCGTCTGCGCGACGACCGCGATTGTCGCCTTGGTGCTGGTCGTGTTGCTTGGCTTTCCCTGGGACAGAGCGTTGCTGTTCGGCGCGGTGGTGGGCTCCACCGATGCGGCCGCCACCTTTATGCTGCTGCAACAGCGCGCGATCAGTCTGATGGGGCGTGGCAAGGAGACAATCCTCTTGGAATCGGGCATCAACGATCCGGTCGCGATCTTCCTGACCATGGTGTTCGTCAGCATCGTCGATTTCGGTTTCGAGAGTCTGGGCTGGTCGACGGCCGGCATTCTTGTGTCTCAACTCGGACTAGGCGTGGTGTTCGGTGTGGGCGGTGGGTTCGCTCTCGCCTGGATGATGAACCATATCCGGTTCCCGGACGGCCTCAATGCGGTATTCGTCCTCTCGGGCGGGCTCTTGCTGTTCGGGATCACCGCGTCGCTGGGAGGCAGCGGATTTCTCGCCGTCTACATCTGTGGCGTCATCTTCAGTGCGCGGTGCACAAAGCCGCTAACCCGCATTCTCAACTTTCACGGTGCTCTTGCGTGGTTCAGCCAGATCGGCTTGTTTCTGATGCTGGGACTCCTGGTAACGCCCCGAGATTTGGTTTTGCAAATTCCGGATGCTCTGGCGGCTGCCGGGATCCTGATGTTCATCGCGCGGCCGGCGGCTTGCATGGTCTGTCTGACGCGAATGGGATTTTCGGTGCGCGAGAAATTGTTCATCGGTTGGGTGGGGCTGCGAGGCGCCGTTCCGATTTTTCTTGCCATCATTCCCGTCATCAGCCCGGGACCGATCGCGGTGGAATTCTTCAACGAGATCTTCATTGTGGTGATCGCGTCGCTGGTGCTGCAGGGGTGGACGATCCCTCTCGCCGCCAAAGTCCTTAAGGTCGAGGAGCAGCCCGAAACGGCGGAGGCCGCAAGAGATCCGTAAGCCGGCGCAACACGCACCTTGCCGGATGCCGCGAAATAACCTCACAATAGGTTATAATCATGGGTCAGTGGCCTTCAAACCCGGAGTGGAAAATGACGCGGTTGATCTGGATCTGTCTGATGGTGGTGGGGTTGGCGGCGTGCACGGGGGCGACCACGCGCACGGATCACGATCCATCGGCGGATTTCTCCGGCTACCGGACCTACACCTGGGTTACCGATGAGCTGATGGTGCAGCCGCGCGCGGACACCGATCCGACTGTCAGTCCTCTGGTACAGCAACGCATTCACGACGCCATCGATCGCGCCTTGCGCGCCAAGGGCTTTGTCGAGGACAAGGAGTCGCCGGACTTCGGCGTCGCCTTCACCGTCGGACTCCGCGACCGCGTGCGGGTGGATCACTGGGGCCGCTACGGCGGCTATTACCGGCCATACGGCGTCTATGGCGGGGCCGGCCGGTATCGCGGAGGCAGCGGGATCGGCATTGGAGTGGGCAGTGGCAGTGGCGGCGGCGTCGGCGTCGGTTTCGGGGTCGGCGGCGGCGGCGTGGGGTATGGCCGGTCCAGGGCCACCAACTACACCGAGGGAACCCTGGCCATCGACGTGTTCGACGCGCAAACCCAGAAGCCGGTGTGGAATGGGACCGCGACCAAGATCGTCACCGAGAGCGACGACCAGCCGGAAGAAATACAACAGATCGTCAACTCGGTCCTCGCCGATTTCCCGCCCGAATAGACGAAACCTTGGCATTTTCGCGCCCACGGCGATCTTCCCCGGGGTACCGATCACTTTTCCGACTGTTGTGGATGGATATCTTGTTATTTCTACCATTGGGCGTACACTTGTCGGCACGACAGGTTGGCCAGGAGGTGGCGACGCGGCTTCATTCGGGGCACGTGAAAGTTCGCCGGTATTTAGTGTCCGCGAGCGCGCTGCGGCGGAGCAATCCCCGACAAAGGGGTAGCGTCGACAAGTGATCGGTAACGGCGGCCGATCGCCGAAAAATTCACCACACCGACCATAACCGAACCGGCACGGGACCGTGGCGCCGGTGCGGTTTGGCCCATGGGCGGATGACTCCGCGACTTAACGACGCCCTTCGCGAGAACCGTGCCATCGTCCCTTTTCCCGCGACCGTTTTCGCAACAGGAGAAGGAGTCTGCCGATGTTGAGTACATCCTTACCCAATCGACGGCTGGGGCTTTCAGCCGAGATCGCCGAACTGGAGGAACAGATCGCGAGCGAGATGACCGCGCTGGGACACGCCATTGGCCCGAAGGAAAAAGCCGAAATCAGGCGGCGCATCTCGGACGACCGGAAGGAACTCGGTTTCGTCAAGCTTGGCGAGATCAACCGCGAACAAGCATTTCTGCGTTCAGGCGGCGAGGTGATGCGAACCACCCTTGCCCGCGATCTTGAACTGGCGCTTGCGAAGCGCGACCAGGCGGATCAATCCGAGAAGGGGAAGACCAGCGATCTTTGATACCGACTCGCTGTGAACGAGTTTCACGCATCCTCGGCAGGGGGTAGCGTTGGTGATGGAGATCCATCGTTAAGCCGTCAGGACGCTCCGAGGATGCGCGAAACGCGACCCGATGGGCGGCCCTTCAAGTTTCCAGCGAGGTTTCCGGACGGCGTCGCGCGGTGCGTGTAACGCTCGCGCATCGCGGCGCACCATGCCCCTGCCGGAAATCTGGAAAGACCGTCACAATGAGCTATGATCAATTGTCGTTGGTCCCAGCCGAAGGAACATGAACCGTGGATTTGCGTTCAAATGCGCCCATCGGCGCCGTGGCGGTCATGGTTGCCGTTCTGCTTGGTGCGGCGGCGTGCGATAACTCTACTTTTCTCGCCGCTGGGGGATCCGGGTAGCCCGTCTGCGAGACGGCGATCCAGTCGCGGTTGAACGCCTACGGTGTTAAACTCGATGAGATGACCGACAAACGCTGGTATCGCGATACCTTCGCCCGCGAAGGCGGCAGAGGAGGACCCGTCAGCGGTTACCGGTTCTACGGTCGCCCGCCGTCCTGTTCCAGTGGCGATGTCGCCGCCATCTCGCTCTCGTCCAGATGCGGCATCCAGCAGCTCCGCACCCGCGGAGGCTGCGACCTGCCCCAACCGGAACGATAGCGAACGTCAACGAATCCCCTGTGATCACTGTCACTGCGGCGGGCGCCGTATTGTGGTTTGTTGTTCGGCCGTGCGGCGCGCGTTCAGAGTTCGGAAGCGTATTCTAAGGATGCACCGCCGGCGACATCGTCACTTTGGACTGCCCAGGAACACGATCATGATTCTGCGCAACGCGTCTCGTCTTGCCCTGGTCACTTTTGCCGGATCCTGGCTCTTGATGGTCGGGGGATGCTTCGGCGTCGGCGATCATTTTACCGTGCGAAGCGCTCTCGTCGAAGCTCCATCCATGGACCGTTGGCTGGATTTGGAAACCGCCTCCAAGCAGGAGCGGCCCCAGCATCCGGCGGCGCGAAAAGTCGAAGCCATGGGAGAGGAAGTCGTCGCGACCCTGAACGACCCGTCGCTCTCGCGCGAAGACCGCGAGCGGCGCTTCCGGGAGATGCTGGCGCGTGACCTCGACATTCCGGTTCTCGCCCGGTTCATGTTGGGCCGGCACTGGAAGAAAACCCCGCCGGAAATGCGCGACGCCTATATCGAGGCCTTCGGCGGCTATCTGGTCAATCGTTACGCCAGTCTACTGGGCGGCGCGTCACGGATCGAGCGCTTTCAGGTGGAGGAAGCCAAATTGCTGCCGAAGGGCGATGTCTTGGTCAACACCCGGATCGATCGCGCCGGCAAAAAGCCGATCCTGGCCGCTTGGCGCATGCGCGAGCGCGACGACGGCCGGATCGTCATCATCGATCTGATGATGGAAGGCTTCAGCATGGCGCAGACCCAGCGCCAGGAGTTCCGCTCCATCCTCCGCGCCAACAAGGGTAGCATCGACGGCCTGATTACCGCGCTCCGCGAAGACTCGGCCTAATCCACCTCGGCGATTCTAAACCTCGCCTGTCATCTCACGCGCATCCAGGAACCCGCCCTCGGCCCGGGGCGCGTAAGCGCGCGCCTGGGTGAGGAAGGTCTTGAACGAGGCGTGCACCTTTTCGGTGGTGGCATCGGTCCGCCCGAGTTCCTCCACCACGTCGCGGGAGTTCTCGGCCATCACCTTGAGGATCTCGTCGCTGAACCGGCGCAGTTCGACGCCGTGCTTGCTGATCAGCGGCTCCAGCGAGACCGCGTTGTGATAATTGAAGTCGGCAAGCGTTTCCTCCGACGTGGCCTTGGCGGCGACGCGGATGGCGGCCTGGAAGTCGGGCGGCAGGTCCTCATAGACTTTCTTGTTGGCAATAATCTCCAGACCGGGTCCGGGTTCGAGGGGGCCCGGCATGTAATAGTACTTGGCGGCGCGATAGAGACCGAAGGCGAGGTCGTTCCAAGGGCCGATCCAGTCGGCCCCGTCGACCGCGCCGCTCATCAAGGCCGGGGCGATTTCGCCGGGCGGCACCATTACCGTGGTGGCGCCCATCCGCCGCAGAACCTCTCCGCCGAGGCCGGCGATGCGGAACTTGAGGCCGCGGAAGTCGTCGGGCGTGTTGACCTCCTTGCGGAACCAGCCGCCCGCCTGGGTGCCGCTGGAGCCGGCGTAGAAAGGCTGGATTCCGAACGGTTCGTAGACTTCCTCCCATAGCGCCTGGCCGCCGCCGAAATTGATCCACGCCGCCATTTCCTGCGCCGTCAGCCCAAAAGGAACGCCGGTGAAGTAATTGAACGCCTTCTCTTTACCCACCCAATAATAGGGCGTGGAGTGGCACAGATCGGCGGTGCCGGCCGACACCGCTTCCATGGACTCGAATGCCGGCACCAGGTCGCCGGCGCCATAGAGTTTAATGTTCAATCCTCCGCCCGTTAGCGCCGTCACGTTGTCGACGAACCGTTCGGCATTGACGCCGACTCCAGGGGTCTTTTTCGGCCAGGTCATGACCATGACCAGTTCGCGGCGCTGTTGAGCAATCGCCGGCGCGGCCAGGGTCGACGCGGCGGCGCCGATGGCGGTGGATTTAAGGAAGGTCCGTCTGCGCATAAATCAAATCTCTCCTGGCGCCGGTTCCGGGTACCGGCGTTTCATAGCGTGTTCTCGCGTTTGTGTTAACGCTTTCCGTCCACCGTGATGCTGGTTCCGGGCGCTACGATCGCGGGACTTTTGCGGTAGGAGCCGGCGGCACCGTAGCTGGGTGTGGTCACCCGGTTGTCGAGGGGCACTTGCGGGCCCGGCCGCACCACCGGCGCGGCGCTCCGGACTGCCG
>CAKZLS010000260.1 GCA_937127205.1 uncultured Rhodospirillales bacterium | reverse complement strand
CGTGGTTTCGCGGCCGGAACCGCACCGTCCACCGTGGCGGGGACAGCGCCGTCACTGAATTCAATCTCGACGTTCATCCCGGGTTTCAGGTCTTTGGCATGCGCCGCCGGCTGGCCGTCGCGGCCGTGGACTAAGGCGAAACCGCGCTCCAGCACCCGCTGATAGGAGAGGCTTTCCAACATGGCGGCGGCACCGTCGAAGCGCGACCGGTATTCACGCAGCACCGCACGGGTGGCCGCGGTCAGCGCACGGCTTTCCGCTTCGAGACGGCTCGTTTCATGGCCGATCCTCTGGGTGGGATCCACCAGCCGCGCCGATGCCTGGGCCAGACGCCGTTGGCGGAGATCAAGGCCCGTTACCAGGCTGTTGCCCAGCCGCTCGCTCCAATCGTCAAGCCGTTGGCGGATTTCTTCGATGATCCGAACGGGCTTGGGCAGCACCCGGACGAGGCTCTCCAGCCGGACCCGGCGCTCGGTAACGCCCCGCGCGGCCGCGTCCACCAGCCGCGAGCCGGCGAGCATGACCTGGCCCACCAGATCCATCCGCACCGGCACCGCCATCTCGGCGGCGGCGGTAGGCGTGGGTGCGCGAATGTCCGAGGCGAAATCGATCAGCGTGGTGTCGGTTTCGTGACCGACCGCCGATATCAGCGGAATGACGCAATCGGCCACCGCGTGCACGACCACCTCCTCGTTGAACGCCCAGAGATCTTCGAGACTGCCGCCGCCCCGGGCCACGATCAGCACGTCCGGCCGCGGTACCGCGCCATCCGAACGTAGGGCGTCAAACCCGCGAATGGCTGCGGCCACCTGTTCGGCGGCGCCCTCTCCCTGCACCAGCACCGGCCAGATCAGCACGCGTCTCGGGAACCGGTCGGCCAGACGATGCAGGATATCCTGGATGACCGCCCCGGTCGGCGACGTAACCACGCCGATCACGGTGGGCAGATAGGGCAGCGGCTGTTTGCGCTCCGCATCGAACAGCCCCTCGGCAGCGAGCCGCTTCTTGCGGTCCTCCAGCAGCTTGAGCAGCGCGCCCTCGCCGGCCAGCTCCATGCTTTCGACGACGATCTGATATTGCGAGCGGCCGGGATAGGTGGTCAGCCGCCCGCTGACCACCACCTCCATGCCGTCTTCGGGTTTGATTGACAGCTTTGATGCCTGGCCGCGCCAGCACACCCCGGTCAGCACCGCGCTCTCATCCTTGAGAGACAGATAGACGTGTCCCGAGGGCGCGCGTTTGAAACCGCTGATCTCGCCGCGGACACGGACAAAGCCGAAGGCCTGTTCTACGTGGCGTTTGAGCGCCTGGGAAATTTCCCCCACCGATAGAACGGGCATGTTGTGATCGGCGGCGCTGGTGCTAGAGTGTTTGGTTACCATAATTCGACTGAGTATGAACGAAATGAGTGCCCGCAGCCAAGGGGGCACGGTGGTCAGGGGAAAAGTCCTATGAAAGTGCTGGTCGTTGGATCCGGTGGCCGGGAACACGCGCTCTGCTGGGCCATCGCGAAATCACCTCTCTGCGACGCGTTGTATTGCGCGCCGGGTAATCCCGGTATCGCCGATCTGGCGACCTGCGTTGATATCGCCGCCGAAGACGTGAAGGGATTGGTGAAATTCGCGGTCCGCGAGTCCATGGACTTCGTTGTGGTCGGTCCCGAGGCGCCGCTGGCGGCCGGTTTGGTGGACAAACTGGAAGCCGCCGGGATCCTGGCCTTCGGCCCGACCGCGCGAGCGGCCCGGATCGAGGGATCGAAGGGCTTCATGAAGGACCTGTGCGCGCGCTACGATATTCCGACAGCCCACTATGGCCGGTTCGACGAACCGGATGCCGCCAAAGAATTCATCCATCGCCAAGGCACGCGAGTCGTCGTCAAGGCCGATGGCTTGGCGGCGGGCAAGGGCGTGATCGTCTGCCACAACCATAACGAGGCGTTCGCCGCCATCGATCACATCATGATCGAAAGTGCTTTTGGCGAGGCTGGCGCGGAGGTGGTCATCGAGGAGTTCATGGACGGCGAGGAAGCGAGCTTTTTCGCGCTGGTGAACGGCACCCGCGCCGTACCCCTGGTTTCCGCCCAGGACCACAAACCGGCGTTCGACGGCGACGAGGGGCCGAATACCGGCGGCATGGGCGCCTATTCTCCGGCCCCTATCGTCACGCCCGAGATGGCCGATTTCATCATGGAGCGCATGATCAACCCCACCATCGAAGCCATGGCGGCCGAGGGCCATCCGTATCAGGGCCTGCTCTACGCCGGGATCATGGTCACCGAGGAAGGGCCTAAATTGCTGGAGTACAATGCGCGGTTCGGCGACCCTGAATGCCAGCCGCTGCTGTTCCGATTGGAATCCGACCTGTTGGAGGCATTGGTGGCGTGCACCGAGGGGCGGATGGACGACATCGATCTCAAATGGTCTGACGACGCGGCTTTGCTAGTGGTGATGGCGACCAAGGGGTACCCTGGCTATTACCCCAAGGGCTCGGAAATCAGCGGGCTCGACACGGCCGGCGCGTTGGAAGGCGTGGCCATCTTCCACGCCGGAACCGAGCTGAGCAATGGCGCCGTGGTGGCGGCCGGCGGACGGGTTCTCGGCGTGACCGCCCGGGCGCCCACCGTCGAAGACGCGCAGCAACGTGCCTACGCCGCCGTGGATCTGATCGATTGGCCGGAAGGGTTCTGCCGCCGCGATATCGGCTGGCGGGCCATCGGACGTTAACGGAACTCAAGAGAGGCAAGAGGGAGAGAACAATGGACGATCAAACGCGAACGGAATTGGAGGCCGCCGCCTTCCGGGGTTTGGTGGAGCACCTGCAAAAGCGCACGGACGTTCAAAACATTGACCTGATGAATTTGGCCGGCTTCTGCCGCAACTGCCTGTCCAAATGGTATCTGGCGGCGGCCAAGGAACACGGCCTGGAAATGACCGAGCCGGACGCCCGCGAAATCATCTACGGAATGCCCTTCCCGGAGTGGAAAAAACAATACCAGGCGGAAGCGAGCGAAGAGCAGAAGCGAACCTACGAGGAGACCAAGCCGCTGCATGCCGCCATCAGCGGCCACTAACCTATTGATTTTTAGAGCAAGTAAATCCGTTCAAGTGACCCCACTTAAACGGATGTAGCACTAGCCGAACACGA
>CAKZLS010000259.1 GCA_937127205.1 uncultured Rhodospirillales bacterium | reverse complement strand
GCGCCTGACCGGAACAGCGTGAGCACGCGTACCTTTGACCGTGTAGGGTGACCAGCCTGGCAGATTAAGCCCCTACATAAACCGATGCCTCAGTCACTGATTTGGCCCAAAGAGGGGCATAGGCATGCATTTTTTACATTGCTGCAATGCGGCAATCGCTCTTAAGTTTTATAAGTTTTAAACCTATTCTCTTCATTGTGCTGTTTTGAAATTCTGCTCGCTTTGGTGGCAATTTGCGAAATCGCACCGCCAAGGCGCAGATACCGGATCGCAAAGGAAATGATCATGAACTGGGACCGTCGAATTGCAAAAGTCGCGCCGTACGCCGCTACCGCAATTGCTCTGTTACTGGGCTTCATGGTTTTTGCTGGGTACTTCCAGTATTAGGCTGAAGCGTCTTTTTGTCGCTTCGCAGCCGGCGCGACAGCTTGAAGCACGGCTTTCGTGAGACGAAACTACAAACGTCTCACACTCTCTCTCAGTGTTACCCCTTCTCAGCGACCCGCCTTGTGCGGGTCGTTTTTTTGGCGGACCCCGTTGACGTTTCCATCACGGTTTCAACACTTCGCTCGCAAGAGCATGGACTTCCGGACGCACGGTTCCGGGTCGCGGCGAATCCGCCAGCGTCACAAACCAGCGCTCCGGCGCCGTTCGGCCTTGGCGGTGGTTCCACCGGACCGCGCGAAGCACCGATTCGGCCGCCGGCGGTAACGCCGCTGGAATGGGGAAGCCATTGAGGACCGCCCACACGCCTGCCCAGCAGCGCGCAACCGACCAAGGGTTATACCCGCCGCCGCCGAGCACCAGCAGTTTTTGCGCCATTGCCTTCACCTGGCGGATGCACCGCCACAGGGCGCGGTTGGACAGACCGAGCTTGGTCATCGGGTCCTCGGCAAGCGCATCCGCTCCGCATTGAATGACCAGCGCCTGCGGCGCGAACCTCCGGATCAGCGGTTGGACAACCGTGTCCAAGAGATAGTTCATTTCCGTATCATTGAGTTCTCTCGGCACCGGAAGATTTCGTGCCATGCCGCCCGCGCGATCGTAAACCCCTCCGGCCGATGCCGTCATTCCGTCACCCCGTTCCATAGGCCAGCGGCCAGCCTCGTGGATGGACAGCGTTAGCACACGATCCTCATCGTGAAAGGCGTGCTGGACGCCGTCACCGAAATGAGCGTCAAGATCGAGGTAAAAGATCCGGTCGAGCCCGTCGTCCAGCATTTTTAAGATTGCCAGCACGGGATCGTTGAAGGCGCAGAAACCGCTCGCACGGGCTCGTTGGCCATGGTGGGTACCCCCAGCCGGATTGTATACCACGCCGGGTGATCTCAACAGCCGCGCGCCCAGGAGCGACGCGCCGCAGGCAGTGGCCGGGCGCCGGAACATCTCCGCGTACACCGCATTACCGTTGACCCCCAAATTGAACCGCTGTCGTACCGCTTCCGGCACTTCCTGATCCCGCTCGGCCCGCATCAGCGCTTCGATATATTCCGGTGCATGATAACGCGCCAACTCCGGCGGGGTCGCCCTCGGGCTTTCGCGATACACCGTATCCGGCAACCATTCCAGAGCCCGGCACAGGTCGATGCAAAGCGAGACCCTTGGTATGGCCAACGGATGCCCGGACGCGTGGATTGACGTTCGATAAATGTCGCTGCCGATGAACACCGGCGCCGGCGAGGTCATGCAACGGAACCTTTTCGAATACACACAGGCTTGCTGCTCATAGTTGGCGCTGTTTGCCGCCATGATCAACGGTCCAGGGACTGGCATCTTTCGTAAGATAATGGTATCGCTCGCTTATAAACCCTCCGAGGTTGCGCAAATATGGGGATTGCCCGCGCCGATCTAACTATCTTGCTCGCCGCGACATTGTTCGTCGGCGTCGCGATGGCTGCCTGTGCGGACACCGGCGGGAACCGACAAGCTTCGGCGCCCGGCGCGGCCGACGGCACTGCGGCGTGCGCGACAATGGGAACCTGGATCGATCCCGCGAACCGTTCGATCCTTTCCCACGATCAATTGATGGAGGATCTATCCGCGCGCCCGGTCGTCCTTCTTGGCGAGCATCACGACGACGCCGAGCATCATCGTTGGCAACTGCATACCCTGGCGGCGCTCCACGGCTACCAACCGAACATGATCATCGGCTTCGAAGCCTTTCCCCGCCGGGTGCAGCCGGTTCTCGACCGCTGGGTTGCGGGAGAGCTGACCAGCGATACCTTCCTCAAGGCGGTTGAATGGTCGCAGGTTTGGGGTTTTGACCCGGATTTGTATTTGCCCCTGTTTCACTTCGCTCGCCAGCACCAGGTGCCCATGCTAGCACTCAACGTCGATCGAGAACTGGTCTCCACTGTCGGCCGCGAAGGCTTCGATGCCGTTCCGCCTCAGGATCGCGAGGGCATCTCGAAACCGGCTCCGCCGTCGCCGTCCTATCGCCAATCTCTCTTCCAGGTTTTCAACCACAAACATCAACAACACGAGGAGGCCCACGCAGCCGGCACTCCCGGATCGAGCGGCGCCGATCCTTCAGAAGCCCAGGGGGATCCGGCGTTCGAGCGTTTCGTGGAAGCGCAGTTGACCTGGGATCGGGCCATGGCGGAGGCCATATCCGGCGCTCGATCCAGTGATGGCACCGCCCTGGTTGTCGCGATCATCGGGCGCGGCCACGCCGAGCACCGCTGGGGAGTACCCCATCAGTTGGCCGATCTCGGCATCGCGGACTCCGCCGTAATGTTGCCCGTTCGGCTATCGAGCTCATGCGAGGGACTGTCACCGGATCTCGCCGACGCGGTATTCACCCTGCCTCCGGAGCGAGCTTCACGGCCCCATCGGCCCCGGCTCGGCGTGATGATCGAAACCGCGGACGGCGGCGCGCGGGTCACCGCGGTTATGCCGGGGAGCGTCGCCGACGCCGCCGGTCTCGAGGTCGGAGACGTCATCCTTATGGCCGCCGGCCTCCCCACCGGCAGCGGCGGAGACCTGATCGACACGGTTCGCCAGCAGGCACCCGGCACCTGGCTTCCTCTCCAAATTCGCCGGGGCGGTGTCACCGTGGAGAAGGTCGCCCGCTTTCCGGCCCGTTCGGGAGCAACCTGATGATCCGCGTGGCAATCACCCTACTGCTGCTGCTCTCCTCGCTGCCGGCGGCGATGGCGGAGCCGCCTATGCCGGTTCATCATCACATTGAGGTGCAGCTTGATCCCGGTACGCGGACCCTAGAGGCAACCGTCGTAACAACCGTGTTCGAGGGAGGTATGGTCACCGTGCGCCTCGCACCGTGGCTGACACTCTCGGCCATGAGAGTTGACGGAAAATCCGCCTCGGACATCGGCCCGGGACCAGTGTTCGAAGTAGATCTTGGCGCTGGCGCCCCCCATACCATTCTGTTCCACTATAGCGGAACAATGCCCGCTGCCGGGACCCAAGCGGATGACGCGCCTTCCGCCCCGGCTTACTTCGGCCCGGATGGAATTTATGTTCCCGGCGGCAGCGGATGGCTGCCGAACCTAGGCGAACGGCGGGCGACCTATCGCCTGCAGATGACCGTGCCGGATACCTTACGTGCGATCGCCAGCGGCCGCCTGGCGAGCGAGCAGACCGAGGGCGGGCTTTACACCGCGGTCGTCTCCAATCCCCATCCGGGCGGGGAACCGTCGATCTTTGCCGGACCCTACGTGGTTCGCGAGAAATGGCATCGCGGTATCCGCCTTCGCACCTATTTCCACAACGAACTCGAAGATCTGGAAGAGGACTACCTGAAACGCTCGGCCGAATACATCGACCGGTTCTCCGACACCATCGGCGACTACCCCTTTGCCGACTTTTTCGTGATTTCAGCGCCCCTGCCCGTCGGACTCGGTTTTCCCAACCTGACCTATGTTGGTCGGCGGGTCCTGCAGATGCCGTTCATGCAAGGCCGTTCTCTGGCCCACGAAATTCTGCACAACTGGTGGGGCAACGGCGTCTATGTGGACTATGCGCGCGGCAACTGGTGCGAGGGTTTGACCACTTATATGGCCGACTACGCGCTTGCCGCCGAACGCGGACCGGATGAGGCCCGCGACATGCGGTTGCGCTGGCTCCGGGATTTCGCCGCTCTCCCCCCGGACCAGGATTATCCGGTAACCGCTTTCACCGCCAAAACCCACGACGCCGATCAGGTGATCGGCTACAACAAGGTTGCTTTCATCTTCCACATGCTGAAACGCGAGATCGGCGCGGATGCCTTCAACGAAGGCATCCGCGAGTTCTGGAAAAACCAACGGTTTCAGCGGGCCGGTTGGGCAGATTTGCGGGTTGCCTTCGAGACCGCCTCGGGCCGCGACCTCGCCACGTTTTTCGATCAGTGGCTGAACCGCAGCGGGGCTCCGAGCCTTCGCCTGGTAAGTGCCGAAAGCGACGGCGAGCAAATCACAATGACACTAGGCCAGACCGCTCCGCCTTACAGTCTGAAGGTTCCAATTGCGGTCGAGACCGATGCGACCGAAACCATCACGGATCTAACTCTGGAAAATCTGGAAACCACCGCGTCCATTGCCACAGCCGAGCGCGCCTCAGCGGTCACTATCGATCCCGACTACGATCTGTTCCGCCAACTTGATCCGGCCGAGATGTCGCCCATCTTCCGAACCGTCACCCTCGACCCCCGCGCTGTTGCCATTATCGCGGCCACCGGATCGGATGCAGACGCGATCGCAAGGCACCTGGCCATTCGTTTGCTCGGACGGCACGCGCGCTTTGCGCCGCTTGATCCGCCCCCCGATACTGAAATACCGGTTCTTCTCATCGGGACGGGACCGCAGATCGCTACCGCCGTTGCAAAGATTGGCGGGATCACAAACCCGCCGACTCTCTCCGGCACCGAAACCGCGCTCGCCTGGGCCGGGCAACGCGCAAACGGGGCCCCCTTGGCAATCGTGGCCGCCGATGACGGAAAAGCTCTGGCAGCGACGGTGCGTGCACTTCCCCACTACGGCCGCATGAGCTACTTGGCGTTCAAGGACGGCAAGGTTGTGGACAAGGGCGTCTGGCCGGTAGCGCCCCCCCCGCTACGTCATACGTTCAGTGGCAATACGAATTAATTGCAACTACGGACGTCACAACTTAGGGGATTTTTGCCCTGATTTTGCCACCATCTTATGCCACCTTATAATGGCCCCGGCGATGGCACTGAGAGAGGGGACTGAATTGGTCATTCGAAGATGGCCAGCACCCGGATTTTCTTCGCCGGGGACCAATCCTGTCGGTTTGCAAGTGGCCCACACCCAGCGTCACCACGACAAAAACATCGAATAGATCAAAACTGGCAGCCTGCGTATTGTCGCGGAAAAAAGGGAAGTGCGAGTAGGCAACGTCACTTCCTCTTACCGCCTTCGAGCGTGAACAATGAGCGCGGCAATGGTTTCTTCGCCCAACTCTCGGCAGGCTTCCAATCGATGCAGGCCTTCCACCAGAACGTAGCGTGCATTGTCCTTACGATCTTCGGCCTTGCGCACCAGGATCGGGTCTTTCTGGCCATTTTCCAGGATATCTTCAGCCAAGCCATCGACCCGCTCGGTTTCAAGGGTTTTGCGTCGCGCGGTCGGCACGTAGACCTCGTTGATGATGATGGCCACTTCCTTCATTGCTTCCATAATGCGTCCCCTTCAAAACACCTAGCCATCGTCCTTCCCCTTTCCGCGGCCCGAGCCTTGGCTCTTCTTGCGCTTCTTGCTCTTACCCTTTCCGTTAGCCCTTTTTTCTCTCGACTCCAGTTGGTCGCGAACCTTCTCGATCTGCTCCGCCAACGCGTCGTCCTCTCCAGCCAAGCCTTTCAGCCGGTTAGCGGCAACCGAGACGCTGGCATAATGTCCAATCCCGAAAGCGCGAGCGATATCCACCAGCGAATGCCCGCCGGGGCTGCGGCAAAGCGACATTGCGACCAGGCGCGGAATATTGCGCGACCCTCGTCCCCGCCGCGAAACGTAAATCGACGCCGGAGGGACGTCGAACACCTCGGCCGTGGTCTTGACAATCCGCTTGATCGACGGCCGCTCGCGAAGCCACTTCAGCGCCGCGCGCTGGCGGTCGCTCTGGTATGCTCCCAGCTGCTGGCGGATCTTTTCCCGGAATGCCGCCCTCCCAAGAACCGGAGGTGTATGCTTGGCACCGTAGAACGCCCGGGTCTGATCATCGAGCCCATCTTTCATGTAGGCACGATAGTGCTTGCGGCGTTTCTTCACGCCAAAGTGTGAGAGAATGGTTTTCGTTCGGAGCCAATCCGGTTGCTTAGCGTTCTTCGTGTATGCGGGGAAGCTGGACCAAGGATAAGACGTCAGCTCTCGGACACCCCCCAGTGCCATGGGAACAGAGTGAATGTAGCGGCTAACTGCCGCCACGTTGTGATCGGGGTCGACGACGATGGCCTTGTAACGCCCCCGGAATAATGGGCCGTCGCTATGATGGCGCCGATTGAACCGCTGCGTATACACACCGTCGAGGTGGCGCATCCCGCGGCCCAAGCCGCCATTCGGCGTGTGGATCAAGACATGATACTGATTGCCGGCGATGCTGTAGGCATGGACCTCGAGACCGAACCGTTCCTCCAGCTCGCTCAGCAACTCGACAAAACTTTTCCGGTCGTCGTCAGTGAGGAACACGGGCCGATGTCCGGCGCCACGGTTGGCCACGTGGTACCAGGCTCCGGGGAATTCGATCCGCAATGGTCGCGCCACGTCGGTTCCGCCTTGCCATTTTCAAAAGGGCACATCCCGACCCTTCACCAAAAATCCTAAGGCTTCGCGCGGAGTCCTGCAACCAGTCAAGCCGAAGTTCGGCCTTTTGCGAGGCAGCAATCGCGATCACGGTTCAATACCGCCGGCAACAAAATAGATCGCTTAAACTAAAAAAGATCGCTTAAACGAGGAGCGCGGCGACCGGTGACCGGCCGCCGCGCTCTCCGTCGCTATGACGGAACCCCCTTCCCAATCTTGTTCCCGCGTTTCGCCGCGTTGAGCCGCGTTTATGGTTCTTAACCGCGTTAAGCCGCGTTTATTGTTCTCGCGAAACGAGTTCCTTTATAGACCGCGGGCCGCCGAAACTCAACGTTTACGGCCAAATTTGTGGCCGGATGAATGTCGCCAAGTCATATTTCCCGCCATATGGCTTAACCGGCACGACTCTTGCAACCGAGGGATGTCAGAGAGCCCATGAGATATCCGGAAAAGGTAAATGCTGTGCCTCACTTCTCCACTTTCGCTGTCGCACTTGCGGTGACTGCCTTTCTACTGCTCACGCCCACGTCCTTCGCCGGCGCTGCCGAAAACGCCGATGATCCCTGGCATTTCTGTATGGACGCCGTCGCTGCCGCTGAGCGCGAGAACAATATCCCGCGCCACCTGATGGCTGCCATCGCCGTCGCCGAGTCCGGGCGCTGGAACCGCCAACGCAAGGCAAAATTTGCCTGGCCTTGGACGGTCATGGCGGAAGGAAAGGGGCGGTACTTGCCTACCAAGGCAAAAGCCATCGCTACGGTCCGGGCGCTCAAGGCACGCAACGTCCGCAACATCGATGTGGGTTGCATGCAGATCAATTTGCGCGCCCATCCCGACGCGTTTGCCAATCTCGAACAGGCATTCGATCCCGCCGCCAACGTGGCCTATAGCTCCAGCTTTTTGAAGGCGCTGTTTGAAGAGACAGGGTCCTGGCAAAAAGCCTCCGGGCGCTATCATTCGGCCACCCCGAAGTTCAACCGCCCCTACAGATTGAAGGTTCTTAAATTGTGGAATGAGCAGACACGCCTCGCTTTCGAAGCCAAGAGGGCCGAGCGAAAGCGCCAGACCGCCGCCCGCCGCGCCGCCCGCGCTGCTAGCGCCGCCCGCACTGCCAGCACCACCAAGAATATGCGGCCTCGGACGACGACCGTTGCGCTCGGCTCTTCGCTTGTTCGCTGCCCTCCGGGCTCGGCCAGCCGTTATGCCTGCCGGGCCCCTGCGTTCATAGGCCGGCGGGCACACCCCGCAGGCGGTTGAGAAAAAGCACAGGCGGCGGCGGGCAATTGGCAAGGCTGCGATGAAGCATTGACGTAAGACAGGCGGCCATGCACATACGATGGCAGTGAAGGGAGGCGGATCCGAAGTCATGCGGTTAGCGAACTGTTTTATCTTCGTTATGATGTTGACGGTTTTCACCGCCAGGGGCGCGGACAGCCCGCTGCCGACACCAAATGAACTCCTGAGCGGACTCGGATTTTCCGGTGAGCAAATTCGGGCCGTGTCCGCGGGAGAGATCGTCGCCATTGACCTTCCGACGGTCCGCGATAACCAGTTGAAAGGCGCCGTGGCCATGCGGGTGCCCGCGTCCATCGACCGCGCTGCCGAGTTCTTCATGAGCGAACGGCGCCTGAGTGTGGATACCACCGTGGGTGCCTTCGGCGTTCTCCGTCCCTCCGCCAATAGCAACGACTGGCAAGCCATCGGCTTCGGCCCCGAGGACCGGAAGGAAGTGAGAAAAATTCTTGAGATCCGCCCCGTATCGATTCTCAACCTGTCACCCGGAGAGGCCGGTTTGATGAGGAATCGATTAAGCCAGGTCACCGCCGATCAACCGGGCGCCAGCAACGCCGTGAGCAAGGTCTATGCCGACATCCTGGCGGGCCGGTACCGCGCCTACCTTGAACGCGGTCTCGAAGGCATGGCGCCCTACGTCCGCGGCAGAAATCGCACGACGTCGCCGGCGGAGGAAATCCGCGCCCATCTGAACGCGTCGTCGTTCAGTGTATTGCAGCAGTTCCCGGAATTCCGCCGCGCCGTTCTCGACTTTCCGGAAAACCAACCACCGGGCATCGAAAATACTTTTTATTGGATCCGGGCGACAGTGGAAGGACGGCCGCACTACGCCCTCGCCCATCAGATGACGACCCTGGGCGACGGCTATCTATTGGTCTACAGCCGCGATTATTTCGCCGGCCATACCTACAACACTTTGCAATCGACCTTTGTCTGGTTAGCCGACGATCGGGGCCTGTTCGGGGTTCACGTCAATGCC
>CAKZLS010000258.1 GCA_937127205.1 uncultured Rhodospirillales bacterium | reverse complement strand
GCCGATCAGGTGTTCGCCGAATGCCGAAAGGGTATACGACGTGCGGCCGGTGATGAGAACGCGAGGTGGGTCGCGCCCGATAAGCCGTACCGTGTCGCCGATCACGTACGACCACAAGCCTGCGCAGGTGCTGAGCACTAACGCGTAATTGACGCCGGTTTCCGCGTCGGCGAGCCAGTGGCGCGTCGGGTTGGCTGTCTCGAGTTCATCGATGGGCACGAACTCAAAGAACAGGCCGTTGTCGACAATCAATCTGAGGCCGTCGCCGTCGGCGCGGTCGGCCACGGCGATGAACCCTTCGCTGGCGGCATAGACCTCGCGCGTTTCCGCACGGCTGCCTTCCAGCAGTTCGGCGAAGGTACGGCGATACGGCGCGAAGCTGATACCTCCATGCACCAAGAGTTCGAGGTTCGGATAGAACGCCGCCAACCGGCGCGATGAACTCGGCCGCAACTCGGCCAGCTTTTCGAAAAACAGAAGCAGCCAGCTGGGTGTGCCGGCGATGGTTCTTATGTCCCGCTCCAGGGAGTCCGGGGCCATCTGCGCGATCTTTTCTTCCCAATCGGTGATGGACTCGAGCCGGGACGGAGGGAAATAGCGGGGCCGCGCCCACCACGGAACGGTGCTGGCCGCGATACCGCTGAGGTCGCCGCTTTTGATCCCGGGCGCCAGTTCCACTAGGCTCGTGCTTCCTCCCAGCATGAAGTTGAGGCCGCCAAGGATGCGCGTGTCCGGCCGATGGCCCTGGTGATGCACGAGGATATCCAGCGCCGCGCGCCGGTTTGCCGCGACCATGTCGGACGAGCACGGGATATACTTGGTTACGCCGGTGGTGGTGCCGGAAGATACCGCGAAGTAAGGGTTGGTTCCCGGCCACGTGCAATCGACGAGCTTCGGAAATTGTGCCTCCCAGTAAGCGCTCCAGAACGCGTCGTAGGTCCGAAGCGGGACGTGTTCTTGATACCGCTCCACGGTGTTCACAGCATGAAAGCGATGATCCTTGCCGAAACGCGTATTGCGGGCTCCGGCAAGGAGGCGCAGCAATTGGCGCCGCTGCACCTCCACAGCATTCTGACGCCGCAGCTGGCGCCGGCGGCGGGCGGCATAAAGGCTTAGAAGGGGGCTGGCATCCAACATGAACGCTGCATCATGCTCTAGGAAGTAAGGTCCATCTTATGGCGAAAGCGTGCGCGCATTTTGTGCGGCCGCATGGGCATCTGAATGTAATCTCCCGAAAGCCACTGTGGGACCTGATCCTGGAAGGTGGCGCTGTTAATCCACCCGTCTTGGCCGCCCAGCAGCAGAAAATAGTTCCGGTCGATGTCCGTCAAATCCGAGATGTGTCGGGCATTGGAGCCGTAACTGGCGAAGTGGCGTTCGCTCGAGGACGGGTGAGCGGTTTTCATCAGTGCTTCGGTGGTGCCGCTGGCGGGATGATCGGCAAAACGGAACCGCTTGCCGATCACCGGAAGAAACGCCAAGGGATGGGCCAGGCCGAGCCGGTGCATATCGCCCCAATCGCGAAACCGGCGCATATTGCGCGTGGTCGTGATAAGGCTGTTTTCCAGAAACGGAGAGAGGTGTTCGGCGTCCGTCCGCTCTATGTCCTCCAGCAGTAGGGCCTTGATACGGCCCACCCGAGCGATCACCGCGCCATCCGACGTCCCGAAGCGGGACCCGTAGAACTCGGTCGTAAACGCGTGACGGAACAGCTCGAATGCAAGGGCTCCCCTGGACCCGGCTTCATAGCATCCATCCCACTCCATGAGCAGTTGGAGCGTTTTTCGCCGTTTGCCCTTGGCCCGCACGTCGATGCCGCTCTCGGCCATTTTTTCGACCAGTACATCCCGCATCGCCACCGATGACTCGGCATAGACATCCCTCTGCAGTGCCTGGATCCGTTCAACATCGATCGTGCCGGCACTCTCGAAAATGTGGGTCATGCGATTTGCCCGGTCGTCGGGGGAGAAGAAATAGCCAACGCGCGTATCGGTGTCGGCCGAACGATTATTGGCTGACGCGAGAAAGCCTGTTGACGGGTTCAAGCTGAAAGGCAGGTCCTTGGTTCCGAGAACGCGCGTCCAAGCCGCTTCGAGATGGTCCGGTAGCGCGATGATATCCGACGGCGGCGTTCCGCCGCGGTCCGGAACGCGGGTCGCCATCACTTCGCCGATGTTTCCCAGATGATCGGCATAAAGCATGTTTTGTCCGGGCGCCCCGAAGCTATTGAGCGCGTCGCGGAACCCAGCGAAGTTTCGCGCCCGATTGACGCCGAGCATGGCGGTGATCTCGTCGCTGGGTTGGTGACCTGTCCATCTCATTGCAAAAGAAGGGCCGCCCAGGTGCTTCAACTGTGGGGCGTCGGAGAGGATCGGGCCCCAAGGCGTCTCGCGGACGGTTATGGCCCGGTCGGCGCCGCCCCGCACGCGGATGGTTTCATGGCGCTCGGTGATGTGTTCGGGCGACAGATTGGAGACGTCGTAGAGATCGCTGGACGCGCACCGCATATTGGTACCACCCCACGAAATCCAAGGGTTCCGCCCGATCGCGAAGATCGGCAGTCCGGGTGTCATCAGTCCCACCGCCTGATAGGACGGCGAGCGAAGTCCGGCGAGCAACCAGGTGTTGGGCAGGTAGATCCCAAGATGGGGATCGTTGGCCATGATGGCGCCGCCGGTCGCGGTGCGGCCGGGGCCGACAGCCAGGCTATTGCTGCCCGAACGGCTGAGGCCCGCAAGCAAGGCGCTGGTGGACGCGCCACGCTCACGTGTGTCGAAGCTGCAGACCGAGTCGCCGCCATTGGCGACAAGCCAGGCCCAGATCTCCGGCCAGTCATCGCGACGGCGCAGCTTGAGCAGGGTGAACCATACCAGCCAATTGACGTCGCTTCCCGCCAGCCGGCCAAAGGTTAGGATATCGCCGATGGTCCATGGTTCACGCTCGAGCTTCAGGATCGCGTATTCATAGGGCAATTCGGCCGCGGTCGCTTGATAGTGGTTTATGCCGTCGACGAAGCGCTGCAACCATTGCCGGGTGCCTTCGGGCATGGCCGCTTCGTTGGCCTTTGCCGTCCGTCCGAAATCGAGGATACGCAGTCCGTGATCGATATCGGCTGCCAAGGAACCGCCCATTTCCGAAATGCGTCCCTGCGCGATCCTCTTCGAGATGGCCATTTGACCCAACCGAAGGTGAGCATGAACCAGGCCGAGGGCGAAGGCTGCGTCATCGTCCTGTTCGGCCTCAATGAAGGGGATCTGATGATCGTCCCAATGAACCATCACCTTACCGCGAACAGGCAACCCCATGGTCGGAAACACCGCCAGCCTCTGATCGAGCGAAGTCTTCGGGGGCCGGGACTTGAATAGCACGCGCGCCGCGATAAGGAGGCTCATCATGATCGGACGGAGATTCCAAAAAAGCCGGTTTTCAGGTCAACATCACTAGGCTCAAAGTTGCAGTTAAGTTTCAACCCCGGAATTGTGCCCGAGGTGTCGTCTTGAGATAAAAATATGCTAACTTCGCCCAGCATCCAGCCAAGCGCGGTGTCGATGCCTTAGAGCAATCCAATGATGCAGCCGGTAAACGACCGGCAATGAAGGAGGGGGAGATGAAAGACAATCTGACAGTAACCATCGACGGCTGGCCCGACGGGAAACTCATGCCGGAGACTTTTGCTTTCTGTAAGATGGCAATGATCGATGAGGGTCGCGTGGCGTTGAGCCGCAACCGCAACCCGGGAGTTCAGTGGTCGGCAGGGCCGGCGGAAACGCGATCATATGCGATTATTTGCCATGACCCGGACGTGCCGTCGAAGCCAGACAACGTGAATAAAGAGGGAATGACCGTGCCGGCGGATCTTCCCCGCGTCGATTTCTTTCATTGGGTCCTGGTGGATATTCCAGCCAACCGATTTGAGATCTTAGGCGGTGAGGACTCAAACCGCGTGACTACGGGCGGTAAGCCGCTGGGAAAAACAGAGTACGGCGTTCGCGGGCTCAACAACTTTACCGACTGGTTCGCCGGGGACCCCGACATGAAGGGGGATTACGCCGGTTATGACGGACCGTGCTCGCCTTGGAATGACGAAATCGTCCACCGCTACATATTCACGGTGTATGCGCTCGACGTTCCGTCGCTTGGACTTGACGGAAAATTCGGCGGACCCGAGGCACTGAAGGGGATGGAAGGTCACATTCTGGCCAAGGGTGAATGGCTTGGTTTGTACACGACCAATCCATCGGTTTCCGTAGAATAACACCTCCGCTTCACGGGTTCAGAATGTCGCTCGCAGCCGGCCGTTTATGGCCTTTGGCTGGGTGGAAAAAATCGCAGTGGGAGCCCTTGACGGCTCGCCAAACCGATCATACCTCACGTGTGCCCGGCGCCAATATGGGTCGGGCATCGCAACAGAAGCCGACATTTCGTGGTTTCAGCGCGATCACACATTGCTTGTAACTGGAGGATGTGACGTGATGACTACTTTTGATTTTTCCCCCCTTTTCCGTTCAACCGTTGGGTTCGATCGGCTTATGCGCACCCTGGAAGAGTCCAACCAGTGGGCTGAGGGCGACAACGGTTATCCGCCCTATAACATCGAGAAAGCTGGTGAGGACCAGTACCGCATTACCCTCGCTGTTGCCGGTTTTGGCGAGCAAGAACTTGGCATGGAGGTCCATCAAAACGTTCTGACGATTGAGGGCCGTAAGCAGGGCACCACCGATCTGTCAAAGTATCTCCATCGCGGGATCGCTGGACGGTCCTTTAAGCGCCAGTTCCGTTTGGCGGATCATGTGGAAGTGTCTGACGCGCATCTGCAAAACGGTCTGTTGACCGTCGATCTTGTGCGCCGGGTGCCGGAAGCCATGAAGCCACGCCGCATCGAGATCGCCGCAGGCGCCCCGACCACGATCACCGCTGACGAGGCCGCAGAGCAGGAAACCATCGAGCAGGCCGAAAAAGCCGCCTAACGACAACACTCACGCAGGGGGCGCCGGTTACGAAGCCGGCGCCCCCTTAGTCGTATGCGTACTAAGGATCGTTGCTTTTTGCCCCATCGTCAGGTATTTCCTGCGCACCACACTGTAAGGAGAAGAGTATGGCTCGGGTTACCGTAGAAGATTGCATTGAGGCCGTACCAAACGCATTCGAATTGGTTCTCGTCGCCGCCAAGCGCGCTCGGGAGCTGGGAGCAGGCGCGCAGCCGACGGTCGATCCCGAAGACGAAAAGTCGACGGTTGTGTCTCTGCGCGAGATTGGCGCCGGGAGCGTGGATCCCGGGAACCTTCGCGAGTCTGTGGTTCGGAGTCTCCAGCGGGTGTTTCCGGAGGAAACAATGCCGGACGAAGACGAACTTGAAGCAGCACTCATGGAAGAAGCGGCCGCTGCGGGTTCGGACGAGCCCATGGAAGTCGTCAGCGACTTGTATGCCGATCAGTCCATCCCTGCGGAAGACGAAGAGCAGTCTCCTGAGGCCCTAGAGGAAATGGTGCGGAAATTATCCGAAGAGTCCGGCGGATAACCTCATTATCGGCCGTCTCGACGGGCGGCTGCGCGCGCACTCTTTTTGTTAGCGCGACGGGTCTAATACGCTTGCCCTGTCCGGGTGGGCGTTTTTGCATTCTGCTGACTTGAATGGCACGCTGCTCACAAACATTTCAATTGTAGACAGTTTCACGTGCAGGCAAATGGGTTCTGTCAGATACTCCCATGCCCATTAGCGGAGGACGCTCGCATTGGCGGACAAGATAAACAAATCGGAAGACGAGTGGCGCTCTGAGCTGACACCGGAGGAATACGCCGTGTGCCGGCAGAAAGGTACCGAGCGGGCATTTACCGGGGAATACTGGGACACGAAAACTGCGGGCGTCTATATGTGCCGGTGCTGTGGGCAGGCGTTGTTTTCTTCGCAGACGAAGTTCGACTCAGGCAGCGGTTGGCCTAGCTTCTTTCAACCCATCGAAATGGATAATGTGGATACCGAGACCGACACCGGTTTCGGAATGGTCCGCGTCGAAGTGCATT
>CAKZLS010000257.1 GCA_937127205.1 uncultured Rhodospirillales bacterium | reverse complement strand
TTCCTCCAGCGGCCGGTCAGCGGGTTGTACTCCACGCCCATTCGATCCCGGACGTCCACGCCATGCCGTTGCAGCGCGTTGCAGAGTTCGGAGGGACGGACGAACTTGCGCCAATCGTGGGTGCCGATCGGAAGCCACCGCAGAACGTACTCCGCGCCGACTTTGGCCAACGCTAGGGATTTCAGTGTCCGGTTCAGCGTCGCAACGACGGTAACGCCGCCTGGTTTTAGAAGGCCGGTCGCCGCCGCGAAAAAGGTGTCGATGTCGCTGACATGCTCCACGATTTCCATATTGAGAACGACGTCGAAGGATTGCCCTTCGTTCACCAGGTCCTCAGGCAGCGCGCAACGGTACTCAATGGCCAGTTCACCCTGAGCCGCGTGGGTTTCCGCGATGCGTACGGACTCTTCGGAGGCATCAATAGCGGTAACCGTTGCGCCAAGCCGGGCCATGGGTTCGGCGAGAAGCCCGCCGCCGCATCCGATATCGATAAGCCGCAACCCGCTCAACGGCTGATCGGCATGCGGATCGAGGCCAAGGCAATCGATGACACTGTCGCGCACGTAGGCAATGCGAACCGGATTCAGTTGGTGCAGTGGCCGGAACTTTCCGTTGGGGTTCCACCAGTCCGCCGCCATGGCGCTGAAATTGGCGATCTCCTCGGGGGAAGCCGATTGAATGTGCTTTCCGTTTCCCCTTTCTTTGGACGCCGCGGTCATCGGTTTGATACTCCTCTACCGGTCGGTCGAGCTTGCCTCGATCCAAAGTTACGAGTATGTAGTTGGCGCCCTTCGTACCACAATTGCGTCTTTGCAGAGTGTCAAAAACAGAGAACGAGGGGCGACAATAATCCCGGACTTGAATGGTGTTGGACGGGTCCGCGCGAAGGGCGCGTAGTTGGGACGTGTGAAATATGGCCAAACTGGTCCAGAAATTCGGCGGCACATCCGTCCGAGATGTTGAACGCATTAAGGCGGTCGCCCTGCGTGTAAAGGGGGCCGTTGACGCGGGTAATCAGGTCGCGGTTACCGTTTCGGCGATGGCTGGGGTCACGAATCAGTTGGTGGATCATGCCGCCAATGTGAGCACCCTTCATGACGCGCGCGAATTCGATGTGGTGGTATCGAGCGGCGAGCAGGTGACGTCCGGCCTGTTGGCGATGGCGCTGCAGGATCTAGGCGTCAGCGCCCGATCTTGGCTCGGTTGGCAGATCCCGGTGTGGACGGACTCGGTTCACGGGCGTGCCCGGATTCGCGAGATTGAGGACACGGAGTTGAATCGCCGGCTTGAATCCGGCGAAGTTGCCGTTATCGCCGGGTTCCAGGGCCTAGGGTCGGACAATCGGATCACCACCCTGGGACGAGGCGGTTCGGACACCACGGCGGTTGCCCTCGCCGCCGCGCTGAAAGCCGATCGCTGCGATATCTATACCGACGTATCTGGCGTCTACACCACCGACCCGCGTATCGTGCCGAAAGCTCGAAAGCTGCACAGCATTACCTACGAGGAGATGCTGGAAATGGCCTCGGTGGGCGCCAAGGTGTTGCAGACTCGATCCGTGGAACTGGCCATGAAGTATGGGGTGCGGTTGCAAGTGCTCTCAAGCTTCGACACGGTTCCGGGCACGATGGTTGTGGGAGAGGATGAGATCATGGAGCACGAGGTTATCAGCGGGGTCACCTATAGTCGCGACGAGGCAAAGATTACGTTGCTCCGGGTCGCTGACCGACCGGGTGTCGCCGCGAGTATTTTCGGTCCCCTGGCCGATGCCAGCATCAATGTGGACATGATTGTCCAGAATATTTCCGAGAAAGGTGACGCCACTGACTTGACCTTTACCGTTAGCGAGGCGGATCTGGAGCATGCGGTCAGCGTCATCCAGACCCATCGCGATGCCATCAGCTACGAGGACTTGCTCTGGGATCCAAACGTCGTCAAGGTATCGGTGATTGGTGTTGGCATGCGCAGTCACGCGGGGATTGCGCAACGCATGTTCCAAACCCTGGCCGACAAGGGGATCAATATACAGGTGATTTCAACGTCGGAGATTAAAGTGAGCGTTCTCATCGAGGAGGCGTATACCGAATTGGCGGTTCGGGCGCTGCACACCGCTTACGACCTCGATGCGCGGTGAAACCATGGCTGGTCCCCTTGTGAGAACCCAACTCGACCGCCTGTGGCAGCAAGGATGCAATTTTCTCGGCTGCGAATATGCGCTAATGGGTGGGGCCATGTCTTGGGTTTCGGAGCATTCCCTGGTCTCCGCCATATCGAATGCTGGCGGCTTCGGGGTGATCGCCTGCGGCTCTCTCAACGCCGAGCAATTGAATGCGGAAATAGCCGCGACAAAGGAGCTGACCTCACAGCCGTTCGGCGTCAACCTGATTATGATGCATCCGGATTTGGAGGACCTTATCGGTGTCTGCGTCGAGCAGGACGTCGGGCATGTGGTTCTCGCGGGCGGCATGCCAACGAAACGGGCGATCGAGCGGATCAAGGAAGGCGGCGCGAAGGCGGTTTGCTTTGCTCCGGCGCTGACCATCGCTAAACGGTTGATTAGGAGTGGGGCGGATGCCCTGATTATCGAGGGTGCCGAAGCTGGCGGTCACATCGGTCCGGTATCGACCAGTGTGCTGGCTCAAGAGATCCTTCCGGCGACCGGCGGGGTTCCCGTATTCGTCGCGGGGGGCATTGGCCGCGGGGAGGCGATTTTGTCCTACCTGCAAATGGGAGCGGCGGGGTGCCAACTCGGAACACGGTTTGTTTGTGCGACCGAGTCGATCGCTCACCCCAAATTCAAGCAGTCCCTTATTCGTGCCAGCGCGCGCGATGCAATTGTATCCGTTCAACTCGATCCCGATTTGCCAGTGATTCCGGTGCGCGCTCTGGGCAACGGTGGCACGGCCCGGTTCATGGACACTCAGAGGGAAGTCGCGGCGCGATACAGGAACAGAGAGATCACTCAAGAACAGGCACAGCTTGAAATCGAGCTTTACTGGGCCGGAGCCCTAAGAAGAGCGGTTATCGACGGCGACGTCGAGAATGGATCACTCATGGCCGGGCAGAGCGTCGGCATGGTCACTCGGGAGCAGACCACGGCGGAAATCCTCCAGGAACTGGTCGACCAGGCTCAAGCCGCCCTTGCCGCCTGGGAAGTCCGCGAAGCCAGCTGAGCAATGGAGCACGGGCAAACGGTCCTCGTTCTTCGCCGGCTGCTGGCGCGCATCCGCGATGTCATGGCCCGTGAAGGGACCTCTCAAGACCGCCTGAGC
>CAKZLS010000256.1 GCA_937127205.1 uncultured Rhodospirillales bacterium | reverse complement strand
GGAGGCAGAGTTGGCGGATTCCCGCCGCCGGCTTCGTATCGCCGAACGGTTGGCGCCGCGCGGCAACATGCCCGAAAGCGAGTTCGACGCCCGCAAAGCACAAGTCCGCATCGCCACCGCCGTGGTTGAAAGGCTCAAGTCCGAAGCGGCGCGCCAGCGGGAAAATCTTCGCCGTCACTCGATAATGGCGCCGTTCGCCGGCGTCGTCGCCGAAAAGGCGACCGAAGTGGGAGAGTGGGTGGCGCCTGGCACGGCCGTCGCCGAACTGATTGCACTCACCGACCTGCGCGTGGATATACCCGTGCCCGAGAAATACTATCCTCAACTTCAGGCCGATATGCCCATCCAGCTGGAATTCGACGCTCTGCCCGGCCAACACTTGAAAGCGCGCCGCATTGCGATGGTTCCCGTCAGCGATCCGGTGGTGCGGACCTTTACGTTGAGGGTGCGGCCGGTCGAAGACACCGTAGCGCTAACGCCCGGAATGTCGGCGCGGGTCATGCTGCAGCTGGTCACCGGAGAACGCGGCATCGTGATCCCCAGGGACGCCGTCATACGGTATCCGGACGGGCGTACGACGGTCTGGGTGATCAAAGAGGCCGAAGGCAAGACGACCGTCGCAGAGCGCCAGATCCGGCTTGGCCGAGCCTTCGACAACCGCGTGCACATCCGCGAAGGCCTGGACGCCGGAGAGAGCATTGTTCTGAAAGGCAACGAGTCCCTGCTTCCGAACCAGCGTGTTCGATTGATCGATGAATCAAGTTAGGGATTAAGCCCTCGCCATGTTCGATGCCATCGTCCGCCGCGGCACCCTTGCCACCGTTGTTCTCCTCATCGTCCTTGTTCTGGGGGTGGTCGCGGCCCTGCGCATCCCGATTCAAATGATACCGGACTTGGAGGTCCGCACGATCACGATCCGCACCGACTGGCCGGGGGCGACGCCGCAGGATATCGAAAAGGAGATCTTGATCGAGCAGGAAGAGTATCTGCGCAACGTCCCCAACCTTCACCGGCTTGTCGCCACGGCGTCTTCGGGGCAGGCACGCATCGAGCTTGAATTTCCCTATGATGTCGACATTACCGAAACGCTGATCCGCGTTAATAATGCACTCAACCAGGTTCCCTCCTATCCGCAGAATGTCGACCAGCCACGGGTCTACGCAACCTCGTTTTCCAGTAACTCTTTCATGTATTTTCGGGTGTCCCCGTTACCGGGTAATCCGCGTGGCGTCGATATGGAAATGATGAGCGATTTCGTCGATGACCACGTCCGCGCGCGTATGGAGCGTGTCGCCGGCGTCTCCGGGGTTTCCCTCTGGGGCGCGGCGGAGCGGCAGGTTCAGGTCATGCTGGACCCGACGGCGCTCGCCGACCGCGACATCACCATCGCCGAGGTGCGTGACGCGCTGCGGGCGCGCAACCGTGATGTCTCGGGCGGAGAAATCGAAGGTGGCAAGCGCCGCTACTTGCTGCGAACCGTTGGCCGCTTCGACGATGTGGATGCGATCGAGGATTTGATCATTCGCCGCCGCGGCGATACGGTCATTCGTCTCGGCGACGTGGCGGACATTCGCTTTGACCACTTCGAGTTGACCAGCAAATCCTTCGTCAACGGCGATCCGGTCCTTGGACTTTCGGTACGCCGCGAGGCCGGCTCGAACGTTATCGATATCAAGAACGCCATGCTCGAAGAGATGGCGGCGATCAACCGTGATACGTTGCGCTCGGCCGGCATGGAGCTCGAGCTGACCGCCGAGGACGCCGGTTACGTTGAAGCCTCCATCAGAAACGTCTGGACCAATCTGGCGCTCGGCGCGGCGCTTGCAACCGCCGTGATGTTTCTCTTTCTGCGGTCCAGTTCGGCGACGCTCGTCGGCGTCGTTGGCATTCCCATTTGCACCATCGCTGCATTTCTCGGTCTGATGCTGGCGGGCCGGACGATCAACGTGATTTCGCTGGCGGGCGTAGCGTTCGCCATCGGCATGACCCTCGACAACAGCATCGTCGTTCTGGAGAGTATCGATTTGGAGCGCCGCCGCGGCTTGGACCGCTTCCGCGCCGCCGTCACGGGCGTGCGCAAGGTCTGGCCCGCCATCGTCGCGTCCACACTGACTACCGTTCTGGTTTTCGTGCCCATTGTTTTCATAGAAGAGGAGGCGGGACAGCTTTATTCGGATGTCGCGATCGCCGTTTCGGCCTCGATCCTGGTCTCGATGCTGGTTGCAATTACCATCGTTCCGACCGCGAGCGCGCGGGTCGACTTCCATGGCGGAAGCGCGTCGAGGGCAGACAACATCGGCGGCGCCACATGGATCGCAAGAGCCGTTGCCTGGTTAACCAGCGGCTGGATCCGGCCTTCCCTCTGCATCGCCGGGACGCTCGCGGCGAGCGGGCTGGTAATCTTCGTCCTCACCCCTCCCGCCTCTTACCTGCCGGAGGGCGAAGAGCCGAAGACATTCGCTTCCATGAACGCCCCGCCAGGCTACAATTTGGCGACAATGACCGAAATCGGCGAGGAACTTGAGAGCTACTTCATGCAGTACGTCGGCGACGACCCGGCGCTTTTCGAGGCCGGCGAGACGAAAGTGCCGGCAATCAAATATCTGTTCATCCGGATGACCCCCGAACAGGCGAGAATCATCTCCGAGACCGTCGACCCAAACCACCTCGGCGACTTGATGCAGGCGTTGACGCGGAAGTTCAATGACTATCCGGGCATGCGTGCTTTCGTTACCCGAGGGTCGATCATTACCAGCAATGACGGGGGAACACGCAGCGTCAACCTCGACATTTCGGGTCCGGATCTCGCCGCCGTCTATTCGGTAGCCGCGTCCGCCTACGACCGCGCGCAAGAGATCTTCGACAGTCCGCGTGTCCGGGCCACGCCGTCGACACTGTCGTTGTCGCAGCCGCTGATCGAAGTGCGGCCGAATTGGGAACGCGCCGCCGAACTCGGTCTCGACGGCGGCGATCTCGGCTTCACCGTGGCGGCGATGACCGACGGAGCGTACGTCGACGAGTTCTTCCGCGAGGACGACAAAATCGACATTTGGTTCTTCAGCCGCGACGGCGTCGGTGCCCGGCTTGACGATCTGGCCCACGTGCCGCTCTATACGCCCCGCGGCGGGGTGTTGCCCCTGAGTTCCGTTGCAGACATCGTCGAGACGGTGGACACCAGCATCATACGCCGGATCGACGGCCGGCGCACGGTTACCCTCAACGTGATCCCCCCGGACGGGGTGCCCCTGGAGACCGGCGTCCAAGTGGTGCGCGAGCGGCTGGTCGGTCATCTCCGCGACACCGGGCAGATCCCGGCGAGCGTCAGCATCAGCATCTCCGGTGCCAGCGACCAGTTGAGCGCGACCCAGAGGGCCCTGACCGGCAACTATATCGTGGCCGTGGCCATTGTTTATCTGCTCCTCGTGGCGATCTTCACCCACTGGGGATATCCGCTACTGATCATGACCACCATTCCGCTTGGCATCGCCGGCGGGATCGTCGGTTTGGAGCTATTGAATTTGGTGGGCGCCACGCTGCCCGCCATCGGCCTCCAACCGATCCATCAGCCGTTCGATATGATCTCGATGTTGGGCTTTCTCATTCTGATGGGCACGGTGGTCAATAATCCGATCCTGATCGTCTACCGCACCATCGACAACATCCGCCAGGAGGGCATGCGCGCCCGCGAGGCGGTCCGTGAGGCGGTGGCGTCGCGGCTCCGCCCGATCGCCATGTCGACGATCACGACGCTGTGCGGCCTGGCACCGTTAGTCTTCATAGGCGGAGAGGGAACGGAGCTTTACCGTGGCGTCGGCGCCATCGTCTTGTTCGGCATCCTCGGGGCGGCAATCGTCTCGCTTACCTTTCTTCCAGCATTGACGACGGTGGTGCTGGGACTGGGCGAAACCATTCGTTATCGGAGCGCACGCGCGACCGGCGTGCGTACAACCGAAACGCCCGCAGAATAAAGCACCTCCTCGACATAATAAACTTACAATGAAGGTGGGGTAAATCTGGATATTGTTGAATTGTGATTTAGGCAAAGATGTTTCGCACCCGGCAATTTGAGTAATGCCAACGTGCTATTTGCCGATTTCTCCGTTAAGGCGCTTGTCTAGAACTGGTGTGGGTTTTGAGGAGGTGGCAGGATTAACCTAGCTGGAGGAGCGTCTGCTACGGTCACGACCCGCCGTACCCGCTCCTCACGGAACCCTCCGCTATCCTATCCAGAAGCCGCCATTGGGCAAGCGTGCCATCCAGCAGTTAGCCGAGTCCGCCCATGGGGAGATTGCTCCAAGCTGCCCGCCATTAAGCCACGGCAGAAATACCCCGGATAGCCGACCTTGGCATCGAGCTCTCTGAGCGGCTGCCCGTCCCCCGAAACCCGAGGTGCGATCATCAGAAACATTATGGCCATTTGTGTTTCAGCCCTTTGGGTAGGGGATCAATTCGAAGAGCACTTCGCAAGGCTATCGTATGGCGTTTGTCCTTCCACATCTTGGCCGCATGGCTTCCGCGGCGGGGCGGCTGATCCGATGATCCGGCCGATGCGGAAGCTCAGGATGACGGTGCCGAAATCAGCGGCTGTTCCCTAAAGCTCCAGGTCAGCCGATTTGTCGCCGTCGCTGGCGATCTCTCCGCCATCGGTTTTGAGAACGTGCTTGGCGTGCTTGCCCGCGTCGAATAACGATACGGTCAGACGCGATACGCTCGCGTCGGCCGTGCGTCCCGCCGCCGAACACGCCGGTGAAGAAACTCTCGTGCAGACCCTCCCGTCGGGGTCCCCAATTCCGCAGCATAACCAAACCCCCTTGGTAATAACCTCTCATCGATGAACGGCAAGGATTGTATGTACATGCGCTCTATTCTACTATCGAAATTGGTGCGCGACCGGAAAGGATGATCGTTGTCATCATGAGCGTGTTCTCGGGCGCAGCGATCACCCCGGCTTTCGCAGAAGTAGTGCTAAGGCGATCGCGAGCGCCGCCAACACCGCCGCCAGGGCGAAGCTGATGGAAAAGCTTCCCGTCACGTCCGCCGCGGCGCCGGCGGCGGCGGGGCCGATGATTTGGCCGATGCCGAAGATCAGGGTGATGGTGCCGAAGCCGGCCGCCGCGTGCTCGGGGCCCATAGTGTCGCCGACGGCGGCGGCCATGATGGACGGGATGCTCCACGCGGCGATGCCGAACAGCGCGATGGAAAGATAGAGAAAAACTGGGCCGAGGGGCGCGGCCACCAGTATGTACGCGGTCATCTGCAAGGCAAACACGGTGATCAGGCCGCCCTTGCGGCCGATGCGGTCCGACAGCGTCCCGAACACCGGACCGGAAAGCAGACTGAGAACACCCAACCAAATCCAGAACTGTCCGGCCGCCGCTTCCGACATGCCTCGTTCCTGCACCATCGCGGTGACGATGAAGGTGACGTAAATGACGTAGGTGGCGCCGAACAGGAAATAGATGGCGCCGAGATGGGCGAGAACGCGGCGCCGGGCTGCGTCGGACGGCGGTGGCGGGGTGGACGCGGCCGTATCGGCTGCCGGTTCCTCGCCGTAAACCGCGAGTTCTTTTTCGGCGGGCCGGTTGCGGAGCAGCAGCCCGCAGACCGTCGCCGTCACCAGCACCACAATCCCGAGGATGAGCCAGTTCACCCGCCAACCCTCGATACCGGCGGCAGCGTTGACGGCGGGGACCAGCACGCCGGTGAGGATAATGCCGAGGCCGCTGCCGACAACCATGTAGCCTGCGGCCTTGCCGCGGTAGCGGCGAACGAACCAGTGCGACACCAGTGCCATGATCGGCACATTGGCGGCCCCGCTGCCCATACCGGTGAGCACGTAGAGGACAAGCACCTCGATGAAACTGTCGGCCTGGCTCACCAGCATCATGGAGACCGCCACCAGCAGCAGGCCCGCAAGGATGGTGCCGCGCTCGCCGAGGCGGCGGATCATGGCGGCGGCAACCACAACGGCCGTCAGGTAACCGATGAAGTTTGCGGTGCTAATGTATCCCATCTCGGCGTAGCTGAGGCCGAGCGAAACGCCCATGGACGGCAGCAGCATGCCGAGCGCGAACCGGCCCAGCCCCAAGCACGCGAACACCGTCAGCGTGCCGGCGGCGACGATCACCCAGCCGTAGTGCGGGGGAGATTTGCCCACCGCGGGCATTAGCCCGTTTCGCTGTCGTCGTCTTCGTCGCGTTCCCAGCGGTAGGGGTGCTGCGGGTAGACGCCGAGGATGCGCACCTCGCGGGAGAAGAAGTCCAGCTCCTCCAGCGCGAGCAGCACGTTGCGGTGCTCGGGATGGCCTTCTACTTCGGCGTAGAATTGGGCGGCGTTGAACCGTCCGCCCACCAGATAGCTTTCCAGCTTGGTCATGTTGACGCCGTTGGTGGCGAACCCGCCGAGCCCCTTGTAGAGCGCCGCCGGCACGTTGCGCACGCGGAACACGAAGCTGGTCATGGTGGGCGCGGATTTGGGATGGGGAACGATGGCTTCCTTGGCCATGATCAGAAAACGCGTGGTATTATGGTCGGCGTCCTCGATGCCGGCGCGGAGCGAGACCAGGCCGTAGATGTCGCCGGCCAGTTCCGAGGCGATCACCGCCCGGGTCTTGTCGCCGTGCTTGGCGATGCGCGCGGCGGAACCCGCCGTATCCACGCTGACCACCGGTTCGATACCCAGTTCGCGGATCAGGTCGCGGCACTGGTTGAGAGCGTGGATGTGGCTGTATACGTGGGTGATGTCCTGGATCCGCGCGCCCTTGACGCCGAGCAGGTGGTGGTTCACCCGCTGGTAATGCTCGCCGATGATGTGCAGCCCGGACTGCGGCAGAAGATGGTGGATGTCGGCGACCCGGCCGGCCACCGAGTTCTCGATGGGGATCATCCCCAGCGCCGCCTTTCCCTTGGTGACGGCGGCAAACGCGTCCTCGAAGGAGCGGCACGGCAA
>CAKZLS010000255.1 GCA_937127205.1 uncultured Rhodospirillales bacterium | reverse complement strand
GGCGGTCACGGTCACCATTATCGGTATCTTGCTGGCCGCATCCACCGGCATCATCGGCGCCTCCGTCGTGCTCCTGGCGCTTCTCGGCCTGCCGATCATGTTGCGAAACGGCTACCAGAAGGAACTGGCGGTCGGCACCATTTGTTCGGCGGGTACGCTGGGCATTCTTATTCCACCCAGCATCATGCTGGTGATCATGGCCGATCGTCTGGCCCGATCGGTGGGCGATCTGTTTATGGGGGCGGTGTTTCCCGGGCTTCTGCTTGGGTCGCTCTATATCGGGTATATTCTGATCATCTCGTTGCTGCGCCCCAAAGTCGCCCCCCTTCCGAAAGACATGCCAACCCTTTCCGCACGGGTGGTTCTCGGCGTTCTGTGGTCCGCTTCCCCGCCCGCCCTACTCATCCTCGGTGTTCTAGGAAGCATCTTCTTCGGCATCGCGACGCCAACCGAAGCGTCCGGCCTCGGCGCGTTCATCGCGACCATGCTGGCCTTGGTAAAGGGTCGCTTGAATCTTAGGGTCATGCACGAGGTTGTCTGCCAGACGACGACAACGACCGCGTTCATCTTCGGTATTCTGGTGGGCGCCAGCGCGTTTGCCCTCGTGCTCCGCGGTCTCGGTGGCGACGAATTGATCGAAGCCACCCTGCTCGGCCTCGATCTTGGTCCCCACGGCACCATGATGTTCATCCTGTTCATCGTGTTCTTGCTCGGTTTTGTCCTGGACTGGATCCAGATCATTCTGATCATCCTGACACTGGTGGCGCCGGTCGTGTCGTCATTCGGCTTCGACCTTAACTGGTTTATGATTCTGTTCGCCGTCTGCCTGCAGACGTCGTTCCTGACGCCGCCGGTCGGGTTTGCCTTGTTCTACCTGAAAGGGGTCGCGCCGCCCGAGATAACGGTCCGCCACATCTATAAAGGCGTCATTCCGTTCATCTGCATCCAATTGTTCGGACTTGCTATCGTCTACATGTTCCCGGCAATCGTCACATGGCTGCCAAAACAGGCCTATAGCCAGTAAAATACTGGAGTCATCCAAGTAGTTTCGACAGGAGGTGAATCATGAAAACCCTCACCGTTGCAACTCTTGTCACTTGCCTAACTGTTGGAGTGATTGCGGGCTCGCGCATGCCGATGGCGGCCGAGCCCTACCATCTCGGTGTTGCTTTCGGACTTACCGGTACTGGGGCGCCGTACTCCCGAGAGGCGGTGGATGCAATCCGAATGGCCGTCGACGAAATCAACGACGAAGGTGGATTTCTCGGAGAGCACCCCATCACACTCTTTATCGAAAACACCAGAACCAAGCCGGAGGTTGCCACATCCGTCGCTACCCGGTTGATCGAGCAGGATGAAGTCCGCGCCATTATCGGGACCTACTCCAGCGCAACCGCGCTTGCCATCAAGCCCATATGCCGGGCAAACGGCGTCCTCCACATCGCCACCCTGAGCAATTCAGAGGACATCACCAGGCTCGACCCCAGTCCGTACACGTACTCCGTAGTGCCAAACACCTACATGATATCAAAGGCGGTAGCGATCGGTATCGCCAAGCTGGCCGAAGCGAATGATTGGAAGAGCTATGTAACCATCGCCTCGGACTACGCCTGGGGACGCTCCAGCCAGGAAGTCCAAGTGGCTATGCTGAAGGACCTCGCCCCCGATATACAGCTAGTTGGTTCATTTTGGCCGCCCATCGGGTACGTGGGCTTCAACGCGTTCATCGTCGCCATCATGAACGAGAAGCCGGATTTCGTTCTCGCCTCCATCGCCGGCGCCGACAATGCCCGTTGGGATGCCGCGGTGCGCGACTATCACCTCGAGAAGCTTACCGCTATTCCAGGCGGCCTTATCAGCGTGACGGAGTTGATCAACGAAGCTGACTGGCTTCAGCGCGGCAGTTATGGGCGAGCCCGGGCGCCATTCTTCGCACATATGGACATTCCCATGATGGCGAATTTCGTCGAACAGTATTGGTCGCGATATGGGCGCTATCCGAGCGATTGGGCGGTCATGGCGTACGACGGAGTGTACGCTCTGAAGCAAGGCATCGAGAAAGCGGGAAGCATCGAGACAGACACAGTCAAGGACGCGATGAAGGGGGCGACCATTCAAACCACCCGCGGCGAGCTATTCTTCCGGGACGTGGACAACCAACTTAGCGTGTCGGCATATTTTGGCCGAATTGGCGATGACCTGGCTTACGAGTTTCCAATCTATGTGGAGCTCCAGGAGTTCAAAGGGCCAGATATCTGGCGACCCGAGGAGGAGATCCTCAATGCCAGAGCGCTTAGCACTGGGAACTGAGAGGTGACCGGCAAGGTGGTAGCAGCCGAAGAAGCTGTCGCCATCATCCGCGACGGTGACATGCTTGCGAACACCGGTTTTGTTGGTAATGGCGCTCCAGAGGAACTGCTGCTCGCCCTCGAACGCCGCTTCTTAGAGACGGGAACACCGAAAAATTTGAGCTTGGTTTTCGCCGCCGGACAGGGCGATGGCGGTGAACGCGGCCTGAACCGGTTGGGCCATGAGGGATTGCTGAAGCGCGTTATCGGTGGCCACTGGGGCTTGATTCCCAAAATTGCGGCGCTGGCGCTTGAGGACAAGATCGAAGCCTATAACCTGCCTCAGGGTGTCATCTCGCACCTTTACCGCGATATTGCCGGCGGTAAGCCTGGGGCCTTCTCCAAGGTCGGATTGCGCACCTTTGTCGATCCCCGCCTTGAAGGCGGAAAGATCAATGGTGTCACTGCCGAGGATCTTGTTACAGCGATGGAACTCCAGGGTGAGGAATGGCTGTTCTATAAGGCCTTCCCCATCAATGTCGCCTTCATCCGTGGTACCACTGCCGACCCGGCCGGCAACGTGACCATGGAGAAGGAAGCATTGACCCTCGATAACCTGGCCATGGCCATGGCGGCACGCAATTCCGGCGGCTTCGTGATCGCTCAGGTGGAACGCATCGCCGACGCAAGCTCCTTGAACCCGCGACACGTCCAGGTTCCGGGCATTCTCGTAGATTGCATCGTCGTGGCGCGCCCTGAATATCATCATCAGACCTATGCATCACCCTACAATCCGGCGTTCGCCGCGGAGATCCGGGTGCCGCTCGGCTCCTTACCGCCGATGCCCCTTGACGCCCGCAAGCTGATCGCCCGGAGATGTGCGTTCGAACTGCCGGCCGGCGGGGTGGTCAATCTCGGCATCGGCATGCCCGAAGGCGTGGCCGCCGTCGCCAACGAAGAGCAGATCCTCAAGTACGTGACGTTGACGGCTGAACCGGGAGTCATTGGCGGCGTCCCGGCCAGCGGCCTCAATTTCGGCGCGGCGATCAACCCCGAAGCCATCATTCACCAGAACCAGCAATTCGATTTCTACGACGGCGGCGGCCTCGACATGGCATGCCTCGGCTTGGCCGAATGCGACGAAGAAGGAAATCTCAATGTCAGCCGGTTTGGCCCAAAACTGGCCGGCGCTGGCGGCTTCATCAATATCAGCCAGAACGCCCGGAAGATCGTCTTCGCCGGCACATTTACCGCCGGCGGACTGCTAATCGCCATTGAGGATGGCAGCCTGCGCATTATCCGGGAGGGACGCGCGCGCAAATTCGTGAAGCGGGTTGGTCAGGTCACCTTCAGTGGCGCCTTCGCCGCCGAAACGGGCCAACCGGTTTACTATGTCACGGAACGGTGTGTCTTTCAGCGCACCGAAGCCGGCGTACAGCTGACCGAGGTGGCGCCGGGCATCGATGTGGAACGCGATATTCTGGCGCACATGAATTTCTTGCCCATTGTAGAGCGGTATTCCGTCATGGACCCGCGGATTTTCGGCACCGAGCCCATGGGTCTCGAGAGAGTTCTCGTTGGACACCGGGATCTCGCGAGCCGTATCAGCTACGACCCCTCGCGGAATATTCTGTTTCTCAATTTCGAAGGGATGCATGTCCGAACGGAGTCGGATGTAAAGGCTGTACAAAATGCAGTAGAGCAGCGGTGCAGGAAAATCGGCCGGCGTGTGGCCGTCATCGTCAATTACGAAACCTTCCGCATCGACGAGGCCGTACTGGACCCCTACGCGGAGATGGTTCGCTACATGGAGCAAACCCACTACATCCGCGTTACGCGCTACAGCACGGGTGCTTTCCTTAGAATGAAATTGGGCTCAGCTTTGGAAAAACGTAACGTCGCTCCGCACGTTTTCGAAACGGAGGACGAGGCCCATGCGTCTTTGGACGACTCCTAAGGACCCACCTTAAGCCGCTGCCGCTCCCTTGGCTGTGTTGAGAGTTGACCGGCCGATCTCTTCGTTAGAAAGGGTTTTGTTCAGCCACCTAAACATGGTTTCCGCAACCGTTTCCCAATGGTGCTCAAGCATCATGGCATGAGCCATTTGCGGAAAAACCACCGGCCGCGTACGGTATGTCTTCGCCGTCGCCTCAAGCGCGCCCCGATAAACGAAGCTATCGTTTTCCGCCCCCAAGACGAGTACCGGAAGGTCCAAAGTCGGGGTCGAGGGAGGCAAATCCATTCCCATCAGATCCAATATCGCCATGGTCGATTCACCTTGCAGGCGATGAAGCATCTTGTCGATGGTTTCCTGAGAGGTCTCGTCGGAAAAAAGTGCCCGACGCACGCTTTCGCCATCAGAGACCTTAGGCCCGAACACCTGCATCATGGCCATATCCAGAAACAGCCCGGGATTACCGAAAGCCATGCCGACAAACGATCCGGCCAGGCCATGTGGCGGCACCGACGCCATCAGCACGGCGGCGGGAGTCGCATGTTCATGGAGGTACTTCTGCACGACCATGCCCCCCATGGAGTGACCGATCAGGACGGGTGGCGTCTCCAACGTGTCCGCCACTTGCGCAACATCGTCAACATATTGCCGTAACCGAGCGACACCGACCTGCTCCCACCCTCCGCTTTCGCCATGGCCGCGGAGGCTCAGCGCATGCGCCTCATAACCGCGCTCGGCGAAGTATGGAAGGAAGTGTTGATCCCAAATCCAGGCACCGCCATAGGCACCATGCACGAACAGAAGCGGGGTAGCGTGCGATTTTCCCTTGGGTTTTCTACTGATGATTTCTAAATTCATGAAGAGGTTCCGATGTTGCACTGCGGCAGGACCCTAACGTATCCGGACCCGGAACCCAAGACTTGAACATGAACGTCACATGAAATCTTTTGCCAAGACGCTTGGACTTCGTGGTGCTTACACCAAATGGATAGCCGTTTTTGGCTTCGTCCTTGGTCTGCAAACCGCATTTCCGATTACGAGCTCCGCCGTGTCGCCAACCGCCACTCTGGCAGAAAGCAAAGGTGCCCAAGCCTGCGATTTCGCCGACATGGCGCGAGCGAAGGGCGAGTTCAAGTCGGCGGCGGAGCTTTATACCCGCTGCACCGAGGCGGGCCACCTGAGTGTGGAACAAAAAGCGCGCGTGCTGACCAACAGGGGCACGGCGTACTACCGTCTCGGACAATATGACCTGGCCACTAACGATTTTAGCGATGCCATCAATCTAAATCCGAGTTTGGCCGCAGCTTACTACAACCGCGGGCTCGTCGCTTATGTAACCGATCGATACGATGATGCTGTCGCCGATTACTCACAAGCCATTCGGCACAAACCAGACTATCATGAAGCCTACTGCAACCGCGGTGGAGCCTATATCGCCATGGGCGACTATATCCGCGCCATTGAAAGTGCCACTGAAGCAATCAACCTTCATCCCACCTTCGCCTGCCCGTTCAACAACAGAGGATACGCCTATTCGCGGCAGGGCGATTTTCAGCGGGCGATCGAAGACTACAGCCAAGCCATTCGCATTAATCCAAAGCTGGCGTCTGCCTACCACAACAGGGGCGTGGCATTTGCCAAGACCGGCAAGAACCAGCAGGCAATCAGCGACCTTAGCGAGGCCCTTCGCCTTCGACCCGACTGGGCGCGCGCATATCGGAACCGTGGCGACATCCATTCGAAAGTCGGCGACACGGAAAGCGCCTCCCGCGACTACGCCGAAGCTCACCGCCTAAACCCGGCACTTGGCGCTCAACCAGAACGATAAGACAAAGGAACTCGGCATGCCGTCAAAAAAATGCCGGAAACCGACCATACCGTTCGCGCAACGCGTACACGGATAACACCAATGTAAGGAGAAACCATGCTCAGGAGACGCAAAGATGGATCGGGTAATGACCGCAGCCCAAGTAGACGCGCGGGGATCGGTCAAGTTTTGGCCGGATCGGCCGCCATCCTTGGTTTTCTTGTGGTTTTTTCAGCCTCCGCAAGCGCCAGCGAGGAATCCAACACGCCCGCGCCCAACTTAGCCTCACAGTCCTGCACCAAGGCAGACAAGGCCTTGGCGGAAGGGAAATCACAGCCGGCGATCAGGCTCTATACTCAGTGCCTTGAAACCGCAAATCTGACGCCCGAGCAACGCGCGACCGTCCTGACAAACAGGGGCAATGTATATTTTCGTGAGGGCGAGCAAGAATCAGCCACCGCTGATTTCGACAAAGCCATTGAACTCAATCCCGATCTGACGATCGCCTACTACAATCGCGGGTTAGCCGCTTTCGTCATCGGCCGGTATGAAGACGCCATCGCCGATTCCTCGGCGGCCATCCGCCTCGATCCGACCATGGCGGCCGCCTTCTACAACCGCGGTGCCGCCTATGCGAATATGAAGGAATACCCAAAAGCCATCGCCGACCTAACCGAAGCAATCCGGCTGCGTCCCAACTGGGCATTGGCGTACAGTGCCCGCGGCGATGCCTACCTGAGATCCGGCGATGCGGAAAACGGCTCCCGCGATCACGCCGAGGCCGCCCGTCTCGAACCGAGTCTCGGAGTGAAGCCTGCTCAACAGTAGGAGCTCTGCCAGGGCACTGCCGCGGGACGCCGTCCGGAAGCCCCGAAACGCCGCCCAAAGGGTCGAGTTTCTCGCAT
>CAKZLS010000254.1 GCA_937127205.1 uncultured Rhodospirillales bacterium | reverse complement strand
AACTCTTGCGTGCGGAAGGCGGCGGTCACGCCGTTCCCAGTTTCGCCCCCGTTTCCGGCGGCTGGCGCAAGCACGGCGGCGGTCACAACCGCGACACCGAAAGCGCCGAGGAAGCCTGAAGGTTTCTAAAGTCTTTCAATCTCGATGGATAATTCGGCGCGCGGTATCGGGTCAGGGCGACTATCGGCGATCACTCGATATGCGCCGAGGCGCGTTATTCGGCACCGCCGAAGTCGGCGTCCCAATCGGCTCGAGCCCACGCTTGATAAACAGGATGAAGCGTCTTCACGTCCCCCCATAGCCAGACCATGCGATCACAGAACCACAATTTCGCGAGGGTCGCCGCGTGCCAGCCCCCCAGAGCCAACCAGAAATCGCCTTTGGCAAATCCGTAAAGGGCGAGGGCGAAAAAGGCGAGCGAAAAGGATGTGGTGATCCACGCGGCGCGCGCATGTTCGCGGGGTACGGATATGCGTTTCCGATTGAGAAAGGCGCGTTCGCCTAAAACGGCTCTTGCCGCCCAGGAGCCGGCCGATTTTGGCGGCGGAAACAGCCGGGGATTCAACCAAATCCACAGCACGGCGGCAATGATTGGCGCGACCGCATGCCAGCCGATCCAGTAGACGCTCCAAAGCGCGAGAAACATTAGACTACCGCCCAGGATGCGGGAGTAGACACTCCATGGATTGGCGTGTTTGGCCCAGGTTCGGGCATTCATGTTCATGGCGCGCTCCGCGCCCGCGAATAGGTCCATCGATCATATCCCCCCAACACAAAAGGTCAGGCCGGATCGATCCTAGAGCAATCGTGCGGAGCACGCCCCCTTTTCCCGAATTCGAGAGCAAGAATCGGAGAGAAACACGGACCCTCCCCCGGTAACATAGAGAGACGAGGCAAATCGAAGGAACAGCAAGATGAACCCCACAGCCCCGGTCCTGCAGTCGGCCGAGGACCGTCTCGCCGGACATGATTGGCCGGCCGCTGCCACGGAGCTCAGCAACGTTGGCTATGCGGTGCTGACGGAGATCCTGACGCCGGAGGAATGCGAAAAGATCGCCGCGCTCTATTCCCACGAGGCGCATTTCCGCAGCCACATACAAATGGCCAGGCACGGCTTCGGCCAGGGCGAATACCGCTATTTCAAATACCCCCTGCCGGATCTGATCGGCGGCCTGCGCACCGCGCTGTATCCGCATCTCGCGTCCGTCGCCAATGAGTGGAACGCGCGCATGGGCGTCGACCAACGCTACCCGGCGGAACACACGGACTTCCTCGGTCAATGCCACGACGTCGGCCAGACGCGGCCGACGCCGCTGCTGTTTCGATATGTGCCTGGCGACTTCAACCGGCTGCACCAGGACCTCTACGGCGATCTGGCGTTCCCGCTTCAGGTCGCCGTGTTGCTATCGCAGCCGGGCGAGGATTTTACCGGTGGCGAGTTCGTGCTGACCGAGCAGCGTCCGCGCATGCAGAGCCGCGTTGAAGTCGTACCGCTTCACCGGGGCGACGCGGTGGCCTTCGCGGTTCACAGCCGCCCAGTCCAGGGCGCGAGAGGCATCTACCGGGTCCATCTGCGCCACGGTGTCAGCCCGGTGCGTTCCGGCCGGCGTCACACCGTCGGCATCATCTTCCATGACGCAAAGTGAGCGCATTTCCCGTCGAATTGCTGGTTTCAGTCTGCCGTTTTGGGTGCGACAACGTCGTTTTGTTGAAGGATCGCTTCGAGCCAGCGGAAAAACACACGAACTTTAGGCGAAAGGTTGCGACGTCTCACGAACAGGAATGAAAGGGGAGCGCGGGGCGGAATGTGTTCGGGGAGGACCTCGACGAACGCTCCCGTTTCCAGCAGATCGCGCACATCGAAGGCCGGAACCTGGATCATGCCGAGACCGGAGAGCGCCGCCGCGATATAGGCTTCGGCGCCGTCGACCGTCACGGCGCTGCGCATTTCGACGTCGTGCCGACGCCCATTCTTTTGGAACCTGAGCGTGGATGACGTGGCCGGGAGGCGGGTCGCGTAGTTCACAAGATAGTGCGTTTTCAGGTCATGGAGCGTCATCGGCATTCCCTGTCGCGCTAGATAGTCCGGGCTGGCGCAGGTCACGTCGGAAACCTCGCCCAGGCTGCGACAGACGAGTTCGGAATTTTCCAGTACCCCGACGCGCAAGGCACAATCAACGCCATCGGCGACGAGATCCACCAATCGGTCGCTTGAACTTAGATCGACGGTCAAACCGGGATGCTGAGCCATCAGCTCCGGCAGCGCCGGGAGGACGAGCTTACGTCCGATGCGGCTCGGCACATCGACCCGCAGCCGCCCGCCAAGAT
>CAKZLS010000253.1 GCA_937127205.1 uncultured Rhodospirillales bacterium | reverse complement strand
ATGCTCCATCGAATGAAAATTCTTTCGTCCGCCGTCGTCTTGATTCCCCTGTTAGCCGGTGTGGCCTTCGCCCAAGTCGAAGACCTCTCGAGCGTCGACCCCAAGGTCCGCCGAAAGGCCGTCAAGAGCCTGGGTGACAAAGGCGAAGCCAAGCAGACCGAGGCGTCGATCCTGTGTGAAGCAATCGCCAAGGTGGTCAACGACCCCGACCCCGAGGTTCGCTTGCAAGCCGCCGAGGCGGTGTGCAAGGGACACGCGGCGGAAATGGAACCGCTGCTGGAAACCGCCCTGGCGCAGGAAACGGACGACGCCGTGCGACGGGAGATGGAAACCACCCTCGCGGCCGTCCGCGTCACCCATTCGAAAGATACCGACGAGCGCATCGAAGCTCTCGAGGTGCTCTCTCGGACCCCCACCCAGGACGTCCGGTCGTTGGTTGGCAATTTGCTGTCGACCAACAGCGACGGAACACCCGTGGAACCCGATGATCAGGTCCGCAGCGCGGCACAGAAAACACTCAAGGCCATCGAGGATCGGCTGAAGTTGATGGGATATGTCACCAACATCTTCCAAGGCCTCAGCCTCGGCTCCGTTCTGTTGCTCGCCGCCGTAGGATTGGCCATCACGTTCGGCGTCATGGGCGTCATCAACATGGCGCACGGCGAGATGGTGATGATCGGCGCCTACACCACTTTCGTCGTTCAGGAGCAGTTCCGCGCCTACGCCCCGAGCCTGTTCGACTATTCGTTGCTGGTGGCCATACCGGCCGCGTTCATCGTTGCCGGACTGATCGGGATCGCCATCGAACGCGGCATCATTCGGTTTCTTTATGGCCGGCCGCTGGAGACCCTGCTCGCCACCTGGGGTCTCAGTCTTGTCCTGCAGCAACTGATGCGGACCATCTTCGGCCCCACCAACCAAGATGTGGGAAACCCCTCTTGGATGAGTGGCGCCATCGAGATCACCGGCGGATTGACGCTGACCTACAACCGTATCTGGATCATCGTGTTCAGCCTGTTGGTGCTGGGTCTTTTAATGCTGCTCATGCGCAAGACGTCCTTCGGGCTGCGCATGCGGGCAGTAACCCAGAACCGCCGCATGGCCGCTTCCATGGGTATCCGAACCGGGCGGATCGACGCGCTTACGTTCGGACTGGGCTCGGGCATCGCCGGCATGGCCGGCGTGGCCCTCAGCCAGATCGACAATGTCAGCCCCAACCTAGGACAAGCCTACATCATCGACAGCTTCATGGTGGTGGTGTTCGGCGGTGTCGGCAACCTCTGGGGGACCTTCGTCGGCGCGTTCAGTCTCGGTTTGGTCAATAAATTCCTCGAACCCTACGCCGGCGCGGTGCTGGCCAAGATCCTGGTGCTGGTGGCCATCATCCTGTTCATCCAGAAACGGCCGCGCGGCTTGTTCGCGCTCAAGGGCCGGGCGGTAGACTCCTAATGACCGGCATTGCGCCCCGCCCTTCCCAGAGCCTCATCGGCCGTCTGGTCACCAGCAATGTCGGGTCGATGATCACCCTCGCTGTCCTGTTCGCCGTGGCCATTGTCGTGCCCCTGCTCAATATGGCGACCCCCGTGGACTCGCCGATCCATGTTCCCAACTACATGCTGAGCCTGTTGGGCAAGTATCTATGCTTTGCGCTGCTGGCGCTGAGCGTCGACCTGATCTGGGGGTATTGCGGTATCCTCAGCCTTGGACACGGCGCGTTCTTCGCCCTCGGCGGTTACGCCATGGGCATGTACATGATGCGCCAGATCGGTGACCGCGGTGTTTATGGCAATCCCGAATTGCCGGACTTCATGGTGTTCCTCAACTGGCAGGAATTGCCTTGGTACTGGTACGGCTTCGACAACTTTTTCTTTGCCATGGTCATGGTGGCCTTGGTTCCGGGCATTCTAGCTTTTGCCTTCGGGTGGTTCGCCTTCCGCTCGCGGGTTACCGGGGTGTACCTCTCGATCATCAGCCAGGCGATGACCTACGCGCTGATGCTCGCGTTTTTCCGCAACGACATGGGCTTCGGCGGCAACAACGGTTTGACCGATTTCAAGGACATCCTCGGCTTCGACCTGCAGGCCGACGGGACCCGTGCCGGCCTGTTCGTCGCGTCGGCGCTGGCGCTGATCACCGCCTACTTGGTATGCCGCTATCTGGTGACCTCACGTCTCGGCAAGGTGCTCGTCGCCATCCGCGACGCCGAAAACCGGGCCCGGTTCATCGGCTACCGGGTGGAGTACTACAGGCTCTTCGTCTTTATCCTGTCGGCGGTGATGGCCGGCATCGCCGGCGCGCTCTACGTGCCGCAGGTGGGGATCATCAATCCCAGCGAGTTCACCCCCGCCAACTCCATCGAGATCGTCATCTGGGTGGCGGTCGGCGGCCGTGGCACATTGCACGGCGCCATTCTCGGAGCGTTCATGGTGAACTACGCCAAATCCTACCTCACCGGCGCCATGCCGGAGGTGTGGCTGTTCGCCCTCGGCGGCCTGTTCATCTTCGTCACCCTTTTCATGCCAAAAGGCGTGGTCGGCCTCGTCGCGAAGGGATCGCAACAGTGGCAACTGAGAAGACGATCGGCGCGTGATCTTCGCGCTGAATCGGACCTTCGAAGCGAGGGCGCGAAATGACCCGCGCCAAACCCGAGCTTCACGACACCATCCTCTACGTCGACGGCGTCAGCGTCAGTTTCGACGGCTTCAAGGCCCTCAACAATCTAAGCCTTTACATCCTCGCGGGCGAACTGCGCGCCATCATCGGACCGAACGGCGCCGGAAAAACCACGATGATGGACGTGGTCACTGGTAAGACCAGGCCCGATACGGGTGACGTCATCTTCAACGGCGGCACCGACCTCACCCGCATGGACGAAGCGCGGATCGCCAATCTCGGTATCGGCCGCAAATTTCAGAAGCCGACGGTGTTCGAAAGCCAAACGGTCTATGACAACCTGGAACTGGCGCTTGCCGGCAACCGCAATGTGTTCTCCTCGCTGGTCTTCAAGCTGAACGGACAGCAGCGCGATCGCATCGACGAGGTATTCGAGACGATCTCGCTATCAGCCGACCGCGACCGGTTGGCCGGCGATCTCTCGCACGGCCAGAAACAATGGCTGGAGATCGGTATGCTGTTGATGCAGGATCCGGAGTTGCTATTGGTCGACGAGCCGGTGGCGGGCATGACCGATGCCGAGACCGAACAGACGGCCGAACTCCTGAAAAGCATCGCCAAGTCCCACTCGGTGGTGGTGGTGGAACATGACATGACCTTCGTTCGAGCGCTCGCCGCTCATGTGACCGTGCTGCACGAAGGCTCGGTATTGGCCGAGGGCACGCTGGACGCGGTCCAAAACAATGAACAGGTCATCGAAGTGTATTTGGGTCGCTAAGCTATGTTGAAAGTGGAAAACATCGATCTGTTTTACGGCGCCAGCCAAGCGCTGCGCGGCGTCAGCCTGACCGCCGAAAAGGACGCCGTCACGTGCGTCATGGGACGCAACGGGGTCGGTAAGACCAGCCTGCTGCGCGCCGTCGCCGGACAGCATCCGGTCAAGAGCGGACGCATTTTCTGGGAGGACGAGGATATCACCGCCCTGCCCCCCTTCGAACGCTCGGCGCGCGGCATTGCTCTGGTGCCGCAGGGCCGCGAGATTTTCCCCCTCCTCACCGTGGAAGAGAACCTGGAAACGGGATACGCCGCGATCCCACGCAAACTTCGCCACATCCCCGACGAGATCTTCGATCTGTTCCCGGTGCTCCGCGACATGCTGGGGCGTCGCGGCGGCGATCTCTCCGGCGGACAGCAGCAACAGCTCGCCATCGCCCGCGCGCTGGTCACCCGACCCCGTTTGCTCGTTCTCGACGAGCCTACCGAGGGCATCCAGCCCTCCATCATCAAGGACATCGAGAATGTCATTCGGGTGCTTGTGGGACGGGGGAACATGGCGATCCTGCTGGTGGAACAATATTTCGAATTCGCCCAACGGCTCGCCGACGCCTATGCTGTGATGGATCGCGGCGAGATCGTCATCGCCGGCCGCGGAGAGGACATGGTGGAAGAGGATGTGCATCGCCACATCACCGTTTAGCTCGGCGAGCGTACATGGCGCCGTGGAATTGGCATTTGCCGCCGATGGCGACAAAACCCGGTTGTCCGAGCTTTATCAGCGGACTCCTCTCCGCGTTCTCTTTCCGAAAGTGTATGGCGGGAGCATGCCTACGGCCGTGCTGGTGACCACATCCGGCGGACTGGTGGGCGGCGACAGCATGGATGTTTCCGTGATTGCGAGCGCGGGATCAAGCGCCTTGGTCACCGCGCAAGCGGCCGAAAAGGTGTACCGCTCGACGGGTGAGGATTGCCGTATCCATATGCGCCTGAAGGTGGAAGGCGACGGCTGGCTCGAATGGCTGCCGCAGGAGACAATCCTGTTCGAGGGTGCTCGGCTGAGGCGGATCACCGAACTCGACATAGGCCCCGGCGGACGGGCGATGGCCGGCGAAATCTTGGTGTTTGGGCGCACCGCCAGCGGCGAAGCCCTGACTCGGGGGCTTGTGCGCGATGTCTGGACCGTCCGCCGCTGCGGCCGGCTCGCGTGGGCCGACGCGTTTCACCTCG
>CAKZLS010000252.1 GCA_937127205.1 uncultured Rhodospirillales bacterium | reverse complement strand
AGGTTGGTATTATGCGGAGAATACCGTCGCCGGCGCCTGCTCCAAATGCCGGGCAACGACACGCCGGCCTCGTTTGGTGAGCCAGAACCGCTGCCGCCAGAACGGGAATGTCACCGAGAACGAGAAATCCCGGTCGATGTATTTCTTATCGCTCAAAAGCTCAATGAACGCTGGAACGTAAGACGTTTTCCAAGCGGATTTAGGATCCCACAGATCAAGTCCATCAAGTCGTTCATCCGGATATAACCGGATCAAGATGGCACTTTCCTCGTCGCCGAGATCCTTTGTCCATTGCTCGACGTGCACGGAATACCGCTCGCAGGCCGTCGCAACGCCGTCGGCGATATCGGCGTAGGCGTCGGCCTTGTTTTTCCATGTCGAAATCGGGTTGCCGTCGCTTGGGAGAAGGTTGTCGGGCTGGCGTGTCGGCGATTTCATCCAGTCACAGCTCTCGAGGATAATGGGGACGACATGAGTGCCGCGTTGGATGGCATGGTTCATCTGATCCTGGCAGAAATTGGAGCGGAGAAAGGCCTTGCTCATCAGCAGTAAAACCACATCGGCCTCGTCGATCCGATCCATAGCCGTGTCAGTGAACCGGGAGCCTGACGTGATATCCCGGTCCCACCTCAGCGTCAGAGATCCCGCCGCCTCAAGAGGAGCGAGCGTATGCGCAAGCATTTCCGCGTGCTCTATATCAGACGGCGCGTAACACATGAACGCGTCAATGATCATTGCCCTCGGCCTCCCTTCTTGGCCTTCACCGGACATCACTTTCGATGTCAGTATATTACCGGCTGTGCCATTCTTGCTTAACTCACTGGCGTGGCGGAGAAAAGCGTTTGGTTGGGTTAACCGCAATCAATGACGACAATCCGGCTAAATAGCCTTACAATTACATCTCCTGGGGTTGATGCCGGTCTCCGTCCGATTACCTTCACCCCGGCCTCCGCAATTTTGTCCGCACCACCCCTTACTAAGGATTGGTGCGGGTGGTGAATTGTCATGATCGCACGCAACGTCAACCAAGCTCCGTCGGAATGGAACGTTATTTCCCTCGACCGCTCCACCTGTTTTTCGTGCCGCGCGTTTGCGCATACCGAGTTCGAGGCGTTGCCGGAATCCGAGGTGGCCGCTCTCAATGATGCCAAGGTCACGTGGGTTTACCAACCGGGTGAGGCCATATTCCAAGAAGGCGAGTTCGGCGCCGGCGTCTATTGCGTTGGCGCCGGCACGATTTGTACGCGAAAGACCGTCGCCTCCGGCGCATCAGTTCCCTTTCGCCTTAAGTATCCAGGCGACACCCTCGGACTTCGGGCGTTCATGTTCGGAGGTCGCCACACCTTCGACGCCGAGGC
>CAKZLS010000251.1 GCA_937127205.1 uncultured Rhodospirillales bacterium | reverse complement strand
GGTGGCCCCGGACACCCGCCGGCCGGTGGATTTTCAAAAGCGGATGGAGGTTCTGGAGTCATTTGGCAATCTCGGCGATGGCTCAGCCGCCGATCTGCTGTCCCACTGGCAAGACGGAACCGTCAAGATGTTCGTGGTGTGGAAGCTGCTGCATCTGCGCCAGAGCCATCCGGACCTGTTTCTCGGCGACACCTACATGCCGCTGGAGACCGAGGGCGAGCGCGAGGAGCACCTGTGCTGTTTCGTCCGCGGCGACGAGCAAAGCGAGGTCCTGGTCGCGGTGCCAAGACTCATGGCCGAGCTTGTCGACGAGACCAACCGTCTCCCGCTGGGCGAGCGGGCTTGGGGCGACACCCGGCTGACCCTGTGGCCACACTCGGAAACCACCGAGTGGACAAACCTGTTCACTAACGAACAGGTCACCGTTGATCAGGACGCCGACGGCAACGCGAGCCTGCGTGCCGCCGATATCTTCACTACCTTCCCCGTGGCCGTGCTTGCGCCCCGGAATTAGGCCATAATTCTAATAATTTGAAGTAGGTCGCCATGCGTCGTTTCTGGATTCTCTTTGCCATATTTTCTGTATCGATGGCTTTGCTGGTGCGTAACGGCGCGGCCGAGGATATCGAAGGGGTGGAGGAACACCCCATGGTCGAACGCTATCCGGGTCAGGATATCCGCTGGCAGCGGATCGAGAATTTTCTGCCGCTCCGCATTCCGGTTGGGCCGGTGACCGGATATCGCGCGATCGGCGAATGGATCGATACCGAGGGCCGGGTCACCCGAACGTTCTACAGATATCAAGGGCCAGACCGCACCTACGCCGAGATATACAAGAACTACCTCGACGCATTCACCGCTGAAGGTTTCGAGATTTTGGCGCAGGGCCTGTCCGATGACCGCAAGGGTACAGCCGTGGGATCACGGCAGTGGTCCGAGGTTTACTGGCGGGAAAACCCCTTCGGCAAACCGGGCGAAGTCGGAAGCATGGCGGCGGGCACGTCTTCTTCGGGCGGCGCTGGCGCCTTTGTCGCACGCAAGGAACGCGCCGCCGGAACAGTTTATGTGGTGGTCCATGTGGAGCAGCACGCCGCGGACTATGTCGGCGCGCTCATCGACATTGTCGAGGTCGCTTCGGCTGAGACGGGATTGGTGGCGGTCGACCCCGAAGCCATCGGCAGAGATCTTGAGGAAAAGGGCCGCGTCGTCCTTGACGGCCTGTTCTTTGACTTCGACAAGGCGACCCTGACGCCTGAGTCCAAACAGGCGCTTGAAGCCATTGCCAGCTATGTCAATGCAAACGCCGACAAAAGCTTTTATGTGGTGGGTCACACCGACGGCGTCGGTAAGTTCGAATACAACACCACGCTCTCCGCCAACCGGGCGCGCTCGGTGGTGGAGGCGCTGAGCACCAGCCACGGCGTCGCCGCCGGCCGCCTCGAGCCGCACGGCGTCGGCCCCCTCGTTCCGGTCTACTCCAACGCCACCGACCCCGGCCGCGACAAAAACCGCCGGGTCGAACTGGTTGAGCGTTTGGAATAATGCCGATCCGGCCGGCGGACACATGCCGCTGGAGACGAGGGTGATCGGTGTAAAGCCCGATGCGTCATGCCGGCCCGCTGAGCGCTGCGTAGCGCGCCGCCTGGCGGCGGTCGACCTGCGCGACGATGATGGTGGCAAACACCGTACACAGGATCATCAGTACCGTGCCAATGCCATCGGCTATCGACGCACTTAGTGAGTCGGCCAGGGTTCTGCGTCCCTGCAGC
>CAKZLS010000250.1 GCA_937127205.1 uncultured Rhodospirillales bacterium | reverse complement strand
GTCGATTTTCCGCTCCGGCGGCCCTTGCCATCGCTGCGTCCTGACCAGCAGTTCCAGGTTGCTCGGGTACTGAACCTCAACCCCACGCTCAACGATGCGTATTAGCTGCGCGAAGTGCCCAGTGCCATCTTCGAAACCGCCCCTGATCGCGCCACGGCCGCCACAGGCCTGGATAGCTGGACTGCTGAGGTCAAGCGTCTGGGGGCGTCGTGCTTCGATACTTTTCTCTCGACGTTGAAGAACTGACGCGAGCCGAGGTTTGGTTGGCGATCCCAGGATGGGGGGAGTATTGATGTGGGGATCAGCCATGGTAACCCCCTTTGGTCGCCCGGGACCGTGCCGGTCCCGGGCGAGCGTTATGTCGTGAATGAAATGGTGGCAACGGATACCCTGGTAAGGTTGTTACCGCCGGGGCGCCTTAACCCCGGGAGCCCAGACGCAAACCGCCGTGAATGAAAAAGACTTCGCCGGCGATGGCTTCGTTTCGGTACATGTCGCCCATCAGCTGCGCAATTTCTTCCGGTTCGATCAGGCGGCCGATCGGTACATCGGACAGGATCTTATCAAGGGCGCTCTGGTTCATGCCTTTTACCATCTCTGTCCCCACGTAGCCCGGTGCAATCGCCATACAGCGGATCTGGCCGCTTAGCCCGCGACGGAAGAATTCCGCAGTGATGACCTTGGGCATGATCGACATGGCCGCCTTGGAGGAGGCATAGTTGATCTGCCCCGCGGTGCCCAGCGATCCGGAGGATGAAACCAGGCAAATGAGGCCCTTGCAGTTGTTATTTATCATGCGCTCGGCACATTCGCGCACCGTCAGGAAAACACCGGTCAGGTTGATATCGATTACCTTGGAGAAATCCCCTAAAGACATTTTCCTGGTGACCTTCCCGGTATTGCGGTCCGGGGCAACCATCATGCCGTCCTTGATGATTCCCGCGCACGGGGCCACCAGGTTGATCTGTCCGAATTTCTCGATGGCCGTATCCGCCAGTCGGGCGGAGTCCTCTTCGCTGGTCACATCGCCGACCACTGTGACCACCTCGCCCTGCATGGCTTTGAGTTCCGCCGCGGCCTTGTCCAGGGGCTCCTGGGCAACGTCGGCCAATACCACTTTGCCGCCGTTCTGGACCCAGTATTTGGCAACGGCGAAGCCGATTCCGCCGCCGCCCCCCGTGATTACCGCCACAGAGTCTTTAATTTCCAGCATGTTGCTCTCCAATTACCTTCACTTGAATTGCCCGTCGGTAGAAATCACCTACCTCTGGCGCGGCTCCTTACCCGTGCTATTGCGACAGGGGTTTTGACGCTTGACGATCATCGCCATGCCCATGCCGCTGCCGATGCACATGGTAACGAGACCAGTAGTATAGCCTTTGCGCTTCATCTGTCAGGGACTCCGGCCCAAAATCCGGGCTGACTGCCCACCGGCCCAGCAGTGACGAGCCTTGAGCGCCTCGGAACGGTCCATCACCTCACACACCCCCCGAACAACGCCGCGCCCTCCGGGCGCGAGCCCGGGATTTGTACGTCCGGCAGCTCCAGGGGGATCGAAATCTCGTCCGGCATCGTTACCTCAGTCGGCGTCCGTTGGGCGTTCTAGCTTGGCATAGCCACGGGGGAGCGAGTCAAACCACAACAGGGAGGTGCGTGTGGGTCCTCGTAACCGTGGTGTAACATAGCTTTCGGAAAATAACCGACTGTCTTCTATAGTCTTAATATACGCCGATGAAAACCATACTGATCGTCGAGGACGAACACGCCATCCGCGAGATGGTCCAGTTTGCCCTGTTCAGCGCCGGTTACCGGATCGTCGAGGCC
>CAKZLS010000249.1 GCA_937127205.1 uncultured Rhodospirillales bacterium | reverse complement strand
GCCACATAGAACGCTTCATGGATGGTCCGCGCCAGGTCGTCGACGCTTTTCACCAGGTAGTTGTGCTTGGTCACCGGTCGGGTGATCCCCGTGGTGTCGCATTCCTGGAAGGCATCGTTGCCTATCAGATGAGTGGGCACCTGTCCCGAGAAGCACACCAGCGGCACGCTGTCCATCAAGGCGTCGGCAAGGCCGGTCACCGCATTGGTGGCGCCCGGCCCCGAAGTCACGACCACGACACCGGTTTTCCCCGTCGACCGTGCATAACCCTCGGCGGCATGCACCGCTCCGCCCTCTTGGCGCACCAGGATGTGGCGAACCTGGTTTTGTTGGAAGATCTCGTCGTATACCGGCAGTATGGCGCCCCCGGGATAGCCGAATACATCCGTAACCCCATGATCGATGAGGGCTTGGATGACAATTTTCGCTCCGGTCATTTGTTCGTACGCCATAGTTCTCTTCTCCGGTTAACACCGCTGACCATGCCGCGCTCGGCGCACGGCTATGCATGGGTGACAAAATGGCCCGACGCTAGATCGGGCCCACGAAGGGCGGAACCTAGTCGTTCACGAGCGCGGGGTCAATAGCATTTGACGAATAATTGGAAAGATCTTATCTCGTAACCTTTCCGAATATTGCTCAGGCACTTCCGTTGCCCCCTCCAACTGGTGCCGCAGCCAGGTCATCTGCCGCTTGGCGTAGTTGCGGGTTGCCTGTTTCGCCGCCGCCGCCGCCGCGTCCAAGCTCGCCTCTCCGCGCAGATATTCTGCCAATTCCGACACGCCCAACGCCTTCATCGCCGGCAATTTCGGGTCAAGTGAGAGTTCTGTCAGCCTTTTCGCCTCGTCAACGGCACCGACGGCCAGCATGGTGTCGAAACGGGCGTCGAGCCGACTGTAGAGTGCTTGCCGGGGCGGCATCAGAACGACCGTGTGGAACCGCGCCGCCAATGGAGGCTTGGCGGCCGGCTGGCGTTGCCATTCGGGAAGCGTTCGGCCGGTGGCCCGCACGACCTCGTAGGCGCGCACCAGCCGCTGTCCGTCGCTGGCGGGAACTCGCGCCGCCGTTTCCGGATCCAGCTTGGCAAGTTCTTCCAGGAACGCGGGACCTCCGAGTCGCAGGAACTCCGCCCTGGCCTCGGCCCGCGCCGCTTCGGGAATGTCCGGAACCGGGGCCAGGCCCTCGGTCAGCGCCTTGATATAAAGGCCCGTTCCCCCCGTTACGATGGGCAGCAGCATTTCGGCCCAGGCCGCCTCGATCTCTCGGGTCGCCATCCTCAGCCACACCCCCACCGAACAAGGGCTGGCCGCCGGCACGACCCCGAACAACCGATGCGGTACACGCGCCTCGTCCTCCTCCGAGGGCCGCGACGTCAGAACCTGCAGGTCTCGGTAGACCTGCATGCTGTCGGCATTGATAACCACGCCGCCGAACTCTTCAGCCGCGGCGACGGCGAGCGCCGACTTGCCGCTGCCCGTGGGCCCGGCGATAATCAGAATAGGATTGTCGGCGTGTTGAGGTGTAGATTCAGGCATGATTTCGAGCATGAATTTCAGAAAGTGTGAGGCCACGTAACGTCAACGCCGAGTCACGGCGGGTTTGGGTCCGGCTGCATTGCTTGGCGCCACGCCGCGAGGGCGGTGGACAGTTCGTCGAGCGAGAGGCGCAGCGGGGGGATGGTGTCGTCGTACGCGTTACGGATTTCGACGCTCTCTCGCGCCGCCGTGAGTTCATAGATGTTGCCATAGGCCTCGAACGGCAGACCTTCGCGAGCCTGCCCGAGGCCGGCAATGAGGTGGTCGCAGCGTTCCGGGTTTTCGGCCACGTCGGTCTCGAGAAAGTCGGCCAGGATCGGCGGAAACGCGTCGACCGATGCACGCAGGTGGCCGTCTCGGTCGCGGAAGATGGAAGCTATGGCCATGTACCGATCATCCTAATCATGGACTTGGAAACGCCGTGTTCACCCGTCCGTCGTCGAACAGGCCCATGCGAATGGGAAATGCCCGGCCGCCGTGGTCAAGACAGAACCCGTCGGCGTTGTCGGCCGGAGCGGAGGGACCCAGCTGTCCCCACGCCGGGTGGTCGCCGCTAATATGGGTGGAGGCATGATGGATGGAGGCAAGGACCTCGTCCACCGTGCAGGCATCGGGGAAGAAGGTGGAGAATTTGGTCTGATCGTCCACGAACACCACTATGCCTGTGTAGATGCCGCTGGCGGACCTCGAGATCCCTCGCACGCCGGCA
>CAKZLS010000248.1 GCA_937127205.1 uncultured Rhodospirillales bacterium | reverse complement strand
GGTGGTTTCGTCTGAATCCGCGAAGATGATCCCGGCCTCATCGGTGCCTTCGATGAAGTAACCGAATGTGTTGTGGAAGCCCGCGGACTCGCTTTCGAATATTACGCTGACCTCCGCGCCGATCTTCGGGAGGCCGGTCTCCACCACGAACCGGGCGTCGTCGAAGTCCAGATCGCCGCCGCCCCTGAAGTCCTCCACCGAGAGCGCGTAGCTCGCCGGCGTGCCATCCTCGACGAAGTGATCGAGCCCGCCCGGGTTCAGCGCGGCATCCGAGAAATACGCCGGCGCCATGGCCCCCGCCAACGGTGTCCCACCCGTGCTCACCGCATACCCGTCGGCGGTTTTCACCACCATCAGCTCTTCGCCGATCAGATTGGCAAGATCGGTGTTGACGCCGTCGCCATCGGGCAACAGGAAGAAGCCGAGATCCGATATTTGATCCTCGGTGAGATATCCGTCGAACAGGAGCACGCCCTCGGCCGTTGCGTTGAGATCGGCGACAAGCAATTCCGCCTTGAGGGTGGATTTGTCATAGATGCCGAATGAATTGGCGAAACCGGCGCCCTCGTTCTCAAAGCTGATTCGGACCTCAAAGAGTTCGCTTGGCGGACCGCCGCTTTCCAGGCTTACCAGTGTGTCGGCGAACCGCGCCATCTCCAAATCGATCAGCATATCCGTACCGTCCCGGTTGCCAATCCGGTCGCTAATGGTGGTGCTTCCATCGAGTCCGAGTGCGAAGGTGTACTCGCCGAAAGTGCCGCGGTAGATGGACGTATCGTCGCCGGCGCCGCCCTCAATCCGGTCGTTGCCTGAGCCGCCTTGGATGACATCGGCGCCCCCGGCGCCCTCGATGCGATCGTCGCCGATGCCCGTACGGATGAAATCGTCACCGTCGGTTCCGCCGTTCTCGCCGGTGAGATCGAGGGGGATGGGTTCGTTGGACGAGAACACGGGACCTGTCTTTGCGCCGAGAAGGACGTTCGTTTCCGCGCCGGGGAACTGTTCCACATCTTTGGGCGTCACGGCCTCAATGTAGTCGTCGAGATCGACGCCCACGGTATAGAGTGCCGACCGCACATAGGAATTGCTGTTCTGATCGATATCGTAGTCGATATCCGCGCCGGAGGCCTCCATGGCCGCGTGCACGCCGCCCAGCATCTGCCAGACAGTCTCCGGGCTCTGATACGGTTTGAGCGCAAGGTCGACCGCAACATATCGGTCCGCATTTTCCACTACGTCTGTATCGGAGATGAAGTCGGTCGGCGCGCCATGGGGTTTGCCGAACGGCTCGTAAATCCAGTCTCCCGCCGTCAGGAGCGCCGGCGCGTTCACCTCGGCCTCGACCAAGAGGGTCGAGGGATCTCCATCGTCGAACACGATCTGAAGGTGTCCCGAGTCGCGCAAGCCGGGCGGAAGAAGGAATGTATCCGTCTCGGCGATATAGTTCGTCGCCAGCCTGAGTACCGCCATGGACCCGTCCTCCCGTTCTTGCTTGTCTGCGATGGAAACGCCTGTGACCCAATGCCGGTTCCCGTCGACGCCGCCGATCGTATCCCACCCCGATCCATATGACATGGCAATCCTTCAACCGCAAACCGAGGCATCGCCCGGTTCTATGAACTGTTTCGTCTTGCCGACCTGTCGCTTTAGGTGTTTCGTGGCGCGCGGTTCCCGCTTACGCTCGGCCATAACTTGAAAAGTGCCGGGCCGAACGTTGGAACAACTCATTCTTCATATCTCGAATGTGGTCGCCCCGGTGGTGTTGTGCGTGCTGGTGGGCTTTGCTTTGGCTAAGTTCAAGCTGCCGTACGACAACAAGATGATCACCATGCTGGTTTCCAACGTGGGGTATCCGACGCTGATCATTGCGCATCTTTCGGCCGGGCACGTTGAGTTCGACGCGTTCCTGATCATGATGGCGGCGACGGTGGCCGCGGTTGCCTGCTTCGGTGTCATCGCGTTTGCGTTTCTGTCCGTCGTCGGTCTGTCGCGGCGCGGTTTTCTGTCGCCGTTGATGCTGAACAACGTGGGCAATATCGGTTTCCCCATCTGCGCGCTGGCGTTCGGCGCGGTGGGCGGGGCCTATGCCATCGCCTTTCTGGCGGTGGTGTTGGTGGGGGTGTTTACCATCGGCATGTGGCTGCCCATGGGCAAGGTCACCCTTGGCGATCTCGTGCGCAAGCCGGTGATCTACGCGGTTATTGTCGCCCTCGTGCTCATGGCGACCGATACGCGGTTGCCGACGCCCATCGATCGAACGTTCACGATCCTCGGCGGGCTTGCCGTTCCGCTGTTGCTTCTGACCCTCGGCCATACGCTGGCGACCTTGCAAACCGGTGCCCTTTGGCGCGGCTGTTATCTCGCGCTGTTTCACCTGGCCATGGCCGGCGGGGTCGCCTTCGCCCTGGTTCATCTGTTTGGGTTTACCGGGGTGGAGCGCGGGGTGTTCATTCTGATGTGCATGATGCCCCCGTCGGTGGCCACGTATTTGTGGGTCGACATGTACGACCCGGACCACGCTCCCGATGTGGCCGGTTTTATTCTCATCGCTACCTTGCTATCCGTCATCGTGCTGCCGCTCGTTCTCGCATTCTGGGTCTGACCGATGAACGAAGCCGCAAAATCGAGCAAGACCGCCGCCTTCGACGTGGTGATCGTGCTCGGCGCCGCCGTATGGGCCGGCGGGAAACCCAGCCCAACCCTGCTTCGCCGTACCCGGCACGGAGCCGCGCTGGTGCTGGCGGGCGTGGCGCCGGTTTTGATGGTTACCGGCGGACTCGGCGTTCACCCTCCGGCGGAAGCCCTGGTCATGCGCGACATTGCTGTCGCGGAGGGGCTGGGCGATGACGCCATCGTCATCGAGGATACGGCGTCCGACACGGTGGCCAGCGGGCGGACCTGCCGGGCCCTCATGCGGTCGCGAGGCTGGTCGCGGGCGCTGATCGTCACCGATGATTTTCATCTTCCGCGTTCACTGATGATTTTTCGATGGCTCGGCTTCGCGGTCAAGGGCAGCGCTCCGGCGGTCTCTGCCGATGGTCCCGGCTGGCTCAACCGGGCCTATTACTGGCTGCGTGAGCTGGTGGCTCTTCCGTGGACGGCGCTGCGTCTGTTGATCGGCGGGCAGAGGAACTGACGCTAGTACCCACTTTCACAGTTCGGTGCCCCGTGTGACGG
>CAKZLS010000247.1 GCA_937127205.1 uncultured Rhodospirillales bacterium | reverse complement strand
CTATCTCGAGGTTGGCTTCACCCATATCGTTCCCAAGGGCCTCGACCATATTTTGTTCGTGATCGGCCTGTTTTTGCTGTCCACCCGGTTTAGTGCGCTGTTGTGGCAGGTCACCGCGTTCACGCTTGCCCATACCGTGACGCTGGCCCTTGGCATGGCGGGCATCGTGCAACTCTCTCCGGCGATCGTGGAACCGCTGATCGCTCTCTCCATCGTCTACCTGGCGGTGGAGAACATCCTGACCGACCGCGTCCACGTCTGGCGTCCGGTGGTGGTGTTCTGTTTCGGCCTTCTCCACGGCCTTGGATTCGCCGGCGTGCTCCATGAGATCGGACCGGCGCCCGGCCAATTCGTCTTGAGTTTGGTTGCCTTCAACGTCGGGGTGGAGCTGGGCCAGCTCGCGGTGATTGCCGGCTGTTTTCTGGTCCTCGGTTGGACCATGCGCCGGCCCTGGTATCGCTCGCGCGTGGTCATCCCCATCTCGCTGGCCATCGGTCTGATCGCCGCCGTTTGGGTGGTTGAGCGTACCGGCCTTGTTTGACCCCGCGATCCTCACCAATACCGCATGGCTGCGCGGAACAGGTCGGCCAGATCGTCTTCGCTCACCGGCCGCGGCGCCATGACCAGCAATCGCTGCTGCGGGAACGCCCCCTGGACCAGCGCCGGAACGTCATTGTCCCGATAGCCGATTTCCTGCAGTCCGTTGGGAATACCGGTTTCGCGCATCATCGACATCAGGCGCTCGGCGAGCACATCACCGGCATCGTCAGGAGCCGCGCCGGCTGTATCGGCGCCCAACGCCGCCGCCACGTCCAAGTGGCGCTCCGGCGCCGCCTCGGCGGTGAACCGGAACGCGGCGGGCGCGTTGACAACAACCGAGATGCCGTGAGGCACCATCGGGTCGGCCTTGTCGTATCCCTTGGCCCGGAAGGTATGGTTGAGGCCCGCCACCGCGTAGGACATGGCGTGCGGGATGTGCACCCCGGCATTGCCGAAGGAGAGCCCGGCGAGGGTCGAGGCGAACATCAGCGCGTGTCGTGCTTCGTGATCGCTGGCATCGTTCACGGCGCGGATCAGATAGCGGCCGCCGAGCCGGATGGCGTGCATGCTGCCAATATCGCTGTACGGATTGGCGCCTTGATAAGGCGGCCGGAGGTCGGGCGAGGCCGGCCGGTCACGGCCAGTGAACGGTACGGCGGTGTACGACTCGATGGCATGCGTAAAGACATCGAAACCGGTGGCCGCAACGATACCGCCCGGCAGGCTCTCCGTGGTGGTTGGATCGACCACGGCCATGGTGGGCTTGAGCCACTTCGACGAGATCCCGGTTTTCACATTACGCTCGACGAAATCGAAGATGGTGACACCGGTGGTCTCACTGCCGGTTCCGGATGTCGTCGGGCAGGCGATGTGAGGTTTGACCGGACCGGGCACCGGTTTCGCCTGGCCGATGGGTGCATTGACATAGGCGAGCAGATCGTCGGGATAGGTGGCGAACAGGTTGGCCGCCTTTGCGGTATCCATCACCGAGCCGCCGCCGAGCGAAATGAACCCGTCGAACTCGCCGTCCCGCGCGAAGTCAGTAGCTTCGCGAAACGAGGTATCCGTGGGCTCTACGTGCGCATCCTCATAGATGACGGCATCGACATTAGCGCCGTTCAAGGACTCCAGCGCGACCCGGGCCGGTTCGGTTTCGAGCACGTTCGCGTCCACGAAGAAGGCGACCCGCTTCATGCCGAGGAGCGATGCGTCCGGACCCAGTTCGCGCAGGCAGCCGGCGCCGAATTTGATGTTGGACGCCGAAACCGTGAACGTTGTCTCGCCCGCCCCCGTCTCGTCGTAGTACTTCTGTCGGTTCATTGTTTCCTCCCTCGCTCACGACCAGCGGCCTGGCTCTGATTCAATATCATGCCTCAAGTCTCGCCGAAGATCGACCAGCCGGCGCGATTGCTCAGCATCTTCAAGGCCTGCGTCGCGAGCGTTGAATTGCCGACGGCATTGAGGCCCGGCGACCAAACAGCGACGGACGCGACGTCGGGAACGATGGCAAGAATGCCCCCGCCGACGCCGCTCTTGCCCGGCAGGCCCACTTGGAACGCGAAATCGCCCGAACCGTCGTAGTGCCCGCACGTCAGCATCAGGGCGTTGATCCGCCGCGCGCGGGCCGATGAGACGATCTTCGGACCGTCGACGCCCAGACGCCCTCCGAAGGCGAAATACCGTCCCGCCATGGCCAGTTGTTTGCACGTCATGGCGATGGCACAGTGATGGTAGTAAACGCCGAGCGTCTGTTCCGGCGCATGGCGTAGATTGTTTGCGGCACGGATGAAATTGGCTAGCGCGGCATTGCGGAAGCCGGTTCGCTCCTCCGAACGCGCCACCTCGGGATCGATCCGGATACCGTCGTCTTCGGAAATGTGACGCATGAACCGGAGAATCTCACCGATGGTCTCGCGCGGCTGGTGCCCGGCCAGCAGAACGTCAGTCACCACGATCGCGCCGGCGTTGATGAACGGATTGCGGGGAATGCCGTGGTCGGCCTCCAACTGGACGATGGAGTTGAACGGATCGCCAGACGGCTCGCGGCCCACCCGCTCCCACAGCGCATCGCCGACCCGGCCCAACGCCAAGCTGAGAGTGAATACCTTTGAAATACTCTGGATCGAGAACGGCGTGTCGGCATCCCCGGCGGCGAACAGATTCCCGTCGGCCAGCGCCACCGCGATCCCGAACTGATTGGGATCGATCTTTGCAAGTTCGGGAATGTACTGGGCCACGTGGCCGCGATCGGGCTCCTTAGCCATCCGCTCCGCAATGGCGAGAACAATTCCCTGCAAGTCTTTCAATAGTTCAGCCTCTCGGTTCGGCGCCGGGCCCCGTCAGTAGAGCGCCACCGGATTGCCCGGAGAACCGGTCGCGTCCTTCATTTTGAGTGGCGACCAGACGAACAGGAACTCACCGACGTTGTCGGCCAACAGCTGCGAGAAGTCCAGGTTCTCCAAATTCCAGATGCCGCGCCGGGTCATCATTTGTACATGGCACTCGAACGGCTGATCGTTCTCGCCACCGAATCCGGGCCCGGCCGCCTCCGAGCCCCAATTGTCGGCGCCCCAGAGGATAATCTTGCGCTCCGCCAGATATTCGTCGTTGTAGACCAACCCTTGAGAACCGAAAGGACCGCCCGTGGGCAGACCCGGTATGGTCATCCGCCAGCCCCGGTTGCCGAAGGCCGGCGCGTCCTGTTGATAGACCTTCCCGAGCGTCGCCACCTTGCCCTGCTTGACCAGTTTGACGGCCTTGAGAACCATCTCCGGCGTGGTCCAATTCACCGTGCCGGCCTTGTCGTCGGCGCCCCATTCGCTGGGTGCCCAGTTACCGGTGAGCGGCTCGTCGTTTACGGCCAGGGCTTGGCCATAAAATGTCGCGGCCAGCGCAAAGGCGCCGACCGCAACGAAACGGTTCAAGTGCTTCATGATGATCCTCCCCCATCGATGTTCGCGCTTGGGTCGCGCATTATTCCGGGAGGATCACGAAAATGTCCACTTTTTAGAAGGACGGGCCGCGCGGAACCGCGAGAGAGGGTATAGCGGTTCCGGCGGCCCGTTTTCGCTCGGCTACTGGGCGTCGAATACCCAGACGCCGGCGTTGCCGAAGCCAACAATGTCGTCGTGGTTTGTACCCGTTACGTCGGCAAGGAATCGCGGGTGCTTGTCGATACGCCATCCCCCGGCATTGTAGCCGAAGTTGCCGATGACCATCTGCGGTCCCTGGAAGGTGCCGTCGCCATTGTTGCGCGATACCCAGACACCGGCATTGCCGAAGCCGACAATGTCGGGCCGGGTGTTTTCCGACAAATTGCCCAGCATCCGCGGATGCTTGTCGACCCGCCAGGCGCCCGCATTGTAGCCGAAGTTGCTGACCACCATTTGCGGCGCCTGGAAGGTGCCGTCGCCGTTATTGCGCGAAACCCAGACACCGGCATTACCGAAGCCGACGATATCCGCGCGGCCATCTCCGGTGATGTCGACGACGAAGCGCGGGTGCCTATCCACACGCCAGCCGCCGGCGTTGTAACCGAAGTTGTTGACGGCCAGTTGCGGCGCCTTGAAGGTGCCGTCGCCGTTATTGCGCGACACCCACACACCGGCATTGCCGAAGCCGACGAAATCGGCGCGCCCGTCGCCGGTGATGTCGGCGAGGAACCGTGGGTGCTTGTCAACGCGCCAACTGCCTGCGTTGTAACCGAAGTTACCGACCACCATCTGCGGTGGCTGGAAGGTGCCGTCGCCGTTGTTGCGTGACACCCACACACCGGCGTTGCCGAAGCCGACGATATCGGCCCGTCCGTCGCCGGTGATATCGGCGAGGAACCGCGGGTGCTTGTCGACACGCCAGCTACCGGCATCGTACCCGAAGTTACCGACCACCATCTCCGACGCCTGGAACGTACCGTTGCCGTTATTGCGCGACACCCACACGCCGGCGTTGCCGAAGCCGACGATATCGGCCCGGCCATTGCCGGTGATATCGGCAAGCATGCGCGGGTGCCTGTCCACACGCCAGCTACCGGCGTCGTAGCCGAAGTTTGCGACCGCCAACTGCGGCCCCTGGAAAGTGCCGTTGCCGGTGTTGCGCGACACCCAGACACCGGCGTTGCCGAAGCCGACGACGTCGTCGCGGCCGTTGCCGCTCACATCGGCAAGCATGCGGGGGTGCCTGTCCACACGCCAGTTTCCGGCACTGTAACCGAAATTACGGATGACAAACCGGGGTTGCCTGGCCCGGCTGACCGCCTTGGCGGCGTTGACCCGGCCGAACCCGTAGTCGTCATTGTGCCCGTTGCTATCGTACGTCGCCCCGCCGATCTTATCCGCCGAATCGCGCATGATCTGGCGCAACTGGTCGCGGGTGAGATTGCGATTGACCGAAAGGGCGAGAGCGGCGCAGCCGGCCGCACACGGCGCCGCGAAGCTTGTACCGGTGCTTGTGCCATAGCTATTTCCCGAACGGGTGCTGTACACGTCCTTGCCAGGCGCGATCAACTCCACGGTGGAGCCCCGCGCCGCGTTGTCTTCAAGGTCGTTGCGGTCGGAGCGGACCACGGCGATGACGTCGGGGTGCGACACCACTTCATCAAGGGTCACGTTGACGTTGTTACCGTTGCTGGCGGCCCAGAAGATGGGGAGACCGCGTCCGCTCCGGCCATTGGCCGCCGCTCCCTCGATGGCGATTTCAAGGGTCGAGGTTAGATTCCAGTCTGCCCCGTTCGGACCCAGACTGCTGACCAGAATGTCGGCGCCGTCGGCGGGGTTAGCCGTCGGAACCTCGGTTCGCGGGGCGCCGGCGTACGCGACGGCGCGAGCCAAGGTGGTCTGGGTTCCGACTTGGTCGCCGAGAGCCGCGATCAGCATCAACTCCGCCTTCGGCGCCGCGCCACATCCGCCCCGGCCGTTGTTCTGGCGCGCGCCCACCATGCCGGCGCAGAATGTGCCATGGTTGTTGTCGGGCATGCTCGCAGTTCCCTGGGTGAAACCGGACGCGGTGAAAAAGCCGCTCACGCCGGAGATGCCGGGCGCAAGGTCGTCGTGATTGACGTCGAAGCCATTGTCGATGATAGCGACGCGGACGCCGGCGCCACGGGTCTGGTCCCACGCTTCCTCCACACTGACGTCGGCGCCCGAAGTGCCGCCGTTTTGTCCGGTGTTCCGCCATTGCCATTGGTTGGAATACTGGGGATCGGACGGCGAAAACCGCTGTGGGATGTGTTCAGTGAGCGACGGCTCGGCAAAGGTAAACCGCGCGTCATCGTGAAGCTCCACCGATGCCTCCAGCGCATCCTCCCGGCCGTTTGCATTCACTTCATAAAGATTGGGAGCAAAACGGAGCTTGGTTCGTACGTCGAGGTCTTTCTCCGAGAGAATGGCCTCGCATTCAGTATCCGAAAGCTCTGGCTTCAATTGGACGTTCAACCGGTTGGTGGCGATGGCCACCGACCCATCGGTCCGCCGTAAGACCTTGCCGACCTCCTCGGCGCCGCGAACCGCTTCGCGGGCGTTCAAGCTTCGGGTCATCGTATCCGATGGCCGGACAAACCGCCAATTGGCGCTTGCGAAGGCGCTCAGCGGATCGTCGGGTGTGTCGGCGCCAAGGGTCGAGCGAACATCATCCGATGCGGACACGCCTAAATCCGCCTCGGCCGCCCCGGCAACGCCGCGCTGATCGACGCTGAGCTGAACGGCTCGAACGTCAGGAAGTTCTTCAACGACGATGCGTTTGTCCCGCTTATAATAATATCGCTCCATAGCCAACCTCCTTTAGCGTGCTTCGTGGCCCACAATGAACTCACGATTGGTGTCGGATGATTCCCATGCCATCGTATGCACCATTCTTGCGCCACATTTTCTCCCCAATCGAAGCATCGAGCGCACCTTACGTATGAGCCGGATCGACACTGGCGTCTGTGAACCCGTTCACAAAGATTGCGAACTGATTGCAACATCGTGGCAAGCGCCGCCATAGTACGAAGAGTCAGAGCAGAAGCGGTCAAAGCAGGGGTTGAGACATGCTTAATGGATATCGGGTTTGGGCCGGCGGTGCGGTGTTGAGCGGAGCGCTGCTTGCCCTGTTCGCAAGCGGGAACGCATTCGCTCAAGGTCACGACAAATGCGCCGGGCTTCGCGGGATTACTCTGGACGCGGCATACGTGACGTCCGCCGATGTGGTCGGTGCGGCAGACGAGATGTCGGCGTACTGCCGAGTTCGCGCCACCGCGCTTCCGGCCATATCTATCGAGGTCCGCCTTCCCATGGAGGGCTGGAACGGCAAGTATTACCAGACGGGATGCGGCGGGTTCTGCGGCATTCTCGGGCGCGCCGACGCGCAGAAGGGCTTCATCAACGCCATGGGTCCCGGGCTTAAGAAAGGGTACGCTACCGCCACCTCCGACAGCGGCCATCATGGCCTGAGCGTCGCCGATGCCAGTTGGGCCGACCATAACCCGCCCGCCGAACGCGACTGGGCCTGGCGGTCCATCGGCGAAACCAACCGGGTAGCTCAAGCCTTAGTCGACGCTTTTTACGGCTCGCCTCCGGCCCATAATTATTTCCAGGGCTGCTCCACCGGCGGGCGCATGGCCAACATGGCGGCGCTGAAATATCCAGCCATGTTCGATGGCATCATCTCCGGCGCGCCGGCGCTGGATTACCCGGGCTTGGTGGCGACGAAAATGTCGTGGATCGTCCAGGCCAACACGGACGCGGACGGCAACACCATTCTCAAACCGGGCAAGGACACATTGATCGGCGACGAGGTGATGCGCCAGTGCGACGGCGAGGATGGCAATGCCGACGGAGTGATCGACGATCCGCGGAACTGCTCGGTCGACTTATCCGTGCTTCAATGCAAGGGAGACACCACCGCCGAATGCCTCAGCGCGGCGGAGCTCGAAATGATCGACAAGTGGCGGCAGGGTCCGCGCAACGCCGCCGGCGAGCAACTCTATCCAGGCGGCATCCCGGAGGGTTCCGAGCCGTTCTGGTGGCTGTGGCTAACGGGCAAGCCGGGCGGCGGCGGTAAGTTCGCCCCTCTGTTCGCGCGGGACTTCGTCGCATACATGGCGTTTCCCGAAGACCCGGGGCCATCTTATACGCTCCTGGACTTCGATTTCGAAACGGACCCGGCGCGGATGGCGCCCCAGGCGGCCCTCTACAATTCCGACGGCACCGACCTGAGCACCTTTAGAGACGCCGGCGGCAAGTTGATTGTCTGGCACGGCTGGGCCGATGCCATCGTCACCCCTTACAAGACCTTGGATTGGTACGAGGAACTTTCAGCCGACATGGGCGGCGCCGAGGCCACGAGCAGATTCGCCCGGCTGTTCATGATACCAGGCATGGATCATTGCGGGCTTCTCCTCGGCCCCGGCGGTGTCAATCAGTGGAGCATCGATCCCTTGAGCGCTCTCGAGGCCTGGGTGGAAAATGGCGTGCCGCCAGCGACGATGATGAAATCGTCAGGATCGACGGACAATTGAGAAACTACGAATTATAGACGATTTCTTAAGGTGATTTTGCCTAGGCTTTGCTCCTTTCTTGCCAGATTGGAGAGCCTAGATAATGCGCGCATTAGCAATACTTCTGGCCGTTTTCGTCGCGGCTGCATGTACGGCAAAGGTCGAACCTCCCGAAGCGGAAGTCAGTGTTCCAAGCGTAAGCGTCAAAGTGGGAGACAGTGGCGACAATGGAAAGTTTTGTCCTCCCGGCCAAGCTAAGAAAGGCCGTTGCTAAAAACCGTAGGACAGATTCTCGGCGGGCGGCCGAAAAGAAGGACGGCCGGGAACCCGTAAGTACCCGGCCCGCTTTCACGTCTTACGATCGACTTCAGACTATCGGATCGTCGAAATACAGCCCCAACTCAACGGTTCCGGTGTCAAACCCGCCCGCGCCGTCGGCCATGGTATAGTCGAAGCTTAGCGGCTCTTCGTAATTGACATCGCTGTAATAGAGCGTTCGGCCATCCGCTTCGAGGAACACGTAGACCTCATCGCCGATGTACACGGCTTCTTCGGGCGCCACATCCATGCCATTGATGGCGGTGATGAACAGCTCCTCGTTGGCGTTGTCCACGTCCATGTCGTTGGCGATGACATCCATACTGCCGACGAGGCCGGATTGCTCGGTCTGAATCAGCCGCATCTGGTCATCCATGGCCACCGGATCGTCGTTGACCGGCTGGATGTCCATGGTGACGGTTGCCGTAGCGGTGTCGCCCTTGTCATCCGTCACCTCGTAGGTAAAGGTATCGGTTCCATAGAAATCGTCATCCGGTACATAGGTG
>CAKZLS010000246.1 GCA_937127205.1 uncultured Rhodospirillales bacterium | reverse complement strand
ACGACGACCGCCCGGCGGTGCACGACTGCTCGCCGTAGTAATCGGTGAACATCATCCCTTCATTGGCGATACGGTCGATATTAGGCGTTTTGTAGCCCACCAAGCCTCGGGTGTAGGCGCTGACGTTGGACTGTCCGATATCGTCGCCCCAGATCACCAGAATATTCGGCTTCTTGTCTTCGGCGAATGCCGGCGCCGCCATCAGCCCGGCAAGCAACAGCGCCAGGACGCCCATGGCGCCTCTGCTTGTTATTATTTTCAAGATTCTCTCCTCCCAAAAAGATTTCCGCACCGAAATACAAAAGTCTGAAAAGGTCGCTTGTACGGCTCTGGTATCAGACTTGGTTTTCAACCCCCCGTTAACGCTAAATAATTTTTACTACGATGTCTCGGGTTTTATTGCACTCGGCAACTCGTGCCGAACTGTTCCCCTCGATAATGTTCGCCGCATACACCGTGGCGATATCCGTGTCGCCGACGGTGGCCCATTGTGCTAGCGTTTTGAGCCCGTTAGCAATGCTGTCCCAAGTGACCCGGGCAAGACCGGATGACGCTGTGGACTAATAGCTGACGATTACATCTGAAAAGGCGTGTCGTCCGGGCGGATGACATTTGCCGGAGAGGGAGAATGATGATGAATCGTGGAATACTCGCTGCTCTGTTCACTTTGGCTCTGAGTTTTGGCATCGCGGCGGCTGGCGATGCAGGGGCCGCGGAAAAAGCAAAACCCATTTATCCCGCGGGAGCCAAGCCCATCGCGCCATACTCGCCGGGCATGCAGTATGGTGACTTGCTGTTCATTTCGGGCCAGATTCCCTACGTCAACGGCGCCATTCCGGCCGATGCATCGGACGGCGTGGACGATGTCCAGGATCAGACGAGGATCGTCATGGAGAATCTCCAGTCCGTCCTGGTGGAGGCGGGGATGAGTTTCGAGAATGTCCTCAAGGCGACCGTGTTCATCACCGACATGAAGTTCTATGGCGATTTCAACAAGGTGTATGGCCCGTACTGGACTGACAATGGCCTGACCCCGCCGGCCCGTGCCGCGGTCGAAGTAGGAGCCCTGCCCGGAAGCAAACCGGGGGCACCGGTCCTCGTCGAAGTTTCGATGATTGCCGGGAAGTGACGACGTCTTCGGATTGGTCTCGAACGCGGTTCCGAAGAAGCGAATTTCAAAATAGAAAAGCCGGCCCGAGGGCCGGCTTTCCGTAACACGCATGGAAATCCGCTTAAGCGGCGGAGCTCCAGACTTCCGGCGCTTTTTGGGCGCGATCGGCCAAGTCTTGACGCTCTTTCTCCAGTTCCGGAGGCAGGTCGTCACCGAACTTGGCGAAGTAGTCTTTGAGGGCTTCGGCTTCGGTCAGGGCGCCTTCCCGATTGATGTCGGTGATGCCCTTGTACTGGTTCTTGTCGAAGTCGATACCGGCCCACGTGATGTCCTCGTACCGCGGCATCAGACCAAACGGGCTGTCGACGGCGTCGGCCTTGCCGTTGACGCGCTCGACGACCCACTTCAGCACCCGCATGTTCTGACCGAATCCGGGCCAGATGAACTTGCCGTTCTCGTCCTTACGGAACCAGTTGGTGCGGAAGATCTTCGGCAGTTCCACGTCGGTCCGCTTGCCCCAGCTGATCCAATTGGACCAGTACTTCGCCATGTTGTAGCCCATGAACGGAAGCATGGCCATTGGATCGCGACGGATGGCCTCCTGGCCGATGGCGGCCGCGGTGGCTTCCGAACCCATGGTCGCCGCCATGAACACACCATGGTTCCAGTCGCGCGCTTCATAGACCAGCGGGAACGTCTTCGACAGACGGCCGCCGAACAGGAAAGCGCTGATGGGCACGCCCGCGGGGTCTTCCCAGGCAGGATCGATGGTCGGGCATTGCCCAGCCGGGGCTGTGAATCGGGCGTTCGGATGGGCCGCCGGCGTGTCAGAGTCCGGTGTCCAATCGTTACCCTTCCAGTCGATGGCGTGAGCCGGCGGAGGGCCGTCCATGCCTTCCCACCACACATCGCCGTCGTCGGTAAGCGCAACGTTGGTGAAGATGCTGTTGGCCTTGATGGACTCCATGGCCATGGGATTGGAGTCGTAGGACGTTCCCGGAGCAACGCCGAAGAAGCCGTACTCGGGATTGATGGCCCGAAGGGATCCATCGGGACCCGGGCGCATCCAGGCGATGTCATCGCCGACGGTCAGGGCTTTCCAGCCCTCGAAGCCTTCGGGCGGCAGAATCATGGCTAGGTTCGTTTTGCCGCAGGCGCTCGGGAATGCCGCGCCCACATAGGTCTTTTCACCTTCGGGCGACTCAAGGCCGAGGATCAGCATGTGCTCGGCGAGCCACCCCTCGTCGCGGCCCTTGCACGCGGCGATGCGGAGCGCCAGACACTTCTTACCGAGCAGGGCGTTGCCGCCATAGCCGCTGCCATACGACCAGATTTCATAGGTTTCCGGGAAATGGCAGATGTACTTACGATCGATATCCGGCTCGCAGGGCCACGCCAGATCTTCCTGCCCCGGCTTCAGCGGATAGCCCACCGAATGCACGCACGGAATGAACTCGTCGTTGCCGAGCACGTCGAGAACCGCTTGTCCCATGCGGGTCATGATCCGCATGTTGGTGGCCACATAAGCGGAGTCCGAAATCTGCACGCCGATCTGGGCGATGGGCGAACCTAGCGGCCCCATGCTGAAGGGAATCACGTACATGGTCCGGCCGGTCATGCAGCCGTCATACTGACCCCGGAGGATGGTTTTCATCTCTTCCGGGTCCATCCAGTTGTTGGTTATCCCGGCGTCTTCTTCTTTATTGGAGCAAATGAAGGTGCGGTTTTCCACCCGCGCCACGTCGCTGGGGTGCGACCGGCAAAGATAGGAGTTGGGACGTTTCTCGGGGTTAAGCTTGATGAAGCTGCCCCCGTCGACCAGCACTTGACAAAGGCGATCGTATTCCTCTTCCGAACCGTCGCACCAATAGACTTCGTCAGGCTTGCAAAGCGCCGCCCATTCGTCGACCCAAGCAAGCAGTTTGGCATTCGAGGTGTTTGGCATATTGAGTTTCCCCTCGCTGATGGAGTTATAGTTACCCGCGCAAAGACACCTAAACGATTGTGTCAAATAGCGGCCTGATACTGTGCGCAATGTATAGTCGCCTGTCCGTTGCGCAATGAATAGAAGTATCCCGCGTTCATGAGCCGCGTATCTTGTAATGATTCTGTTTTGCACGCAAGCGAAACAGGGGGAAAAACTGACGATTCCAGTCTGGGTTACCGCAGTGCAGCATGCAAGTTGCCGGAAGCGCTAGGGATTCCATGAGGTTGCGACCGGATTCTTAGGGATCGCCTGACCTAATTTTGTCGGAAAATGAGCATAAAACCGCTTCGAGTGCATCTGAATTTTCAACCATGTGGGGAAAGTCCAGCCGCGCTAGCGTGTTCTTGCGACGAAGGTCGCACCCGTCGGGATCGATCCCGGCCAAAGTCCATCCGTCGCCTCGTCGGCCGAGCAACCTTTGGGCATAGAGGGTGGCGTAATCGGCACGCTTCGCGTTCATGCGGTCGAGCATGCCGGGTTCGCCGGCGGCGATGTCTTCGGCTGCGCACGCATCGACCAGAAGCGCGTCCCTGTCGATCCAGTGCGCGCGGCCGAAACCGGCTACGTAATGGGCGCGCTCGACAGTCATCCGGTAGATGGAGAAGTCACCGAAGCCGGCGTACAGTTTGGCCGATTGATGACGCGCCAGGAACCGGCGGCGGTGACGGTAGAGATCGCTCTTCTCGATACGGCCGAGCACCGAAACCCGCGGTCCGGTTTGCGGATTGGCTTTCCCAGAGGCCTCCTCGAACAGCAGCGAGGCGCGGGTCTCGCTGTTGAGGTTGCGGGTGTGGTCCGAGAGATCGGATAACAGCAGTAGGGGGCTCCCGTCGCAGTCGCAGGCCACGGTAACCAGCGAGACGTAAGGCCAGCCACTCTGGTTGTGTAGGGCCGTCGCCAGTGACGCCGAGCGCGCACGCCGCATCAGCCCGCGGGCTTCGACGCCGATCATTTGGCGCGACTGGGCTGAGGTTCCTGATAGCAAAGAACCATGTCGCGCAAGGTCACGATCCCCGCCGGCGCCCGCGCGTGATCCACCACCAGCGCCCGCGACAGCTTGAAGCTTACCAGCAGGCGCACCGCGTACTTGGTCTGCATGTCCACAGGCACGGACAGCACCGGTTTGGTCATGATCTCATATACATTGACCCGGTGAACGGGACGCTCGGTGGCGATCACTTCGCGGGCGATGTCGGTGATCGCCACCAAGCCATATTCATCCGCGGCGTCGCGGCGCTCCACCACCAGCGAACTCACGCCGGCCTCGCGCATCGTTTCTATGGCCTCGGCAACCGTCGCCATTCCCGCAATTTTCTTGATGGTTGGGGTCATCACGTCCCCGACCCGAATGATCGGGCTGCCGTTCATACCTTGTCCTCGATTTCGCTGAGCAGAGCCCGAGTTTGGGAGCGGAGGCCAACGGCATCTTCGATGGCTACCTGAAAGGCAATGCCGGCCCCGGGTTCGTCATCCAGGTTCACCGCGTCGGCGATGGTTTCCAGGATCTCGCGCGCCTTGGTTTCCGCCACCAGAAACAACAGCACGTCGCGCTGTGCCGTCAGTTCCAAGCCGAGAAACGTCTTTTCGGGGACCAATCCCTCGCCGCGGACGCTGGTGATCACCGTGGCGCCGGTGGCTCCGGCCTGACGCGCGGCATGCAGCACGCTCTCGGTTTTGTCGTCGGCAACCAGGGCCATGATCAGCTTCAGGTTCATCGCGGTTTCTCTCTCTCCGAACGCCCCTTCAAGCGAAGGAGCCAGGCCGTCAACCAAGCGTAGGCCATTACCGACATAATGGGGAACACGCAGGCAAATGCAATCAGTCCGAAGCCGTCGATCAGCGGGCTCCGTCCTGGAATGGCCGTCGCGAGCCCGAGGCCGAGCGCAGTGACGACCGGCACCGTCACCGTCGACGTTGCGACTCCGCCCGAGTCATAGGCCAAGGGGATGATTGACTTCGAAGAACAATAGGTCTGCAGGATGACGATCACATACACGGCAATGATGTAGAACGGCAACGGCGTGCCGGTAACAATTCGGAATGTCCCGAGGGCTACGCCCACGGCGACGCCGAATGCCACCGCCAAGCGCAGGCCCAACACATGGATTGTACCACCGGAGATATCCCGGGCCTTCAGCGAAACGGCGATCAGCGCCGGCTCGGCGATGGTGGTGGCAAATCCGACGCCGGCGGCAAACGCATAAACCCAAAGGTAATCGCGCCAGTCGGCGCCGGCAGCCCTGGCGGTACCGGTGAATTCTGGCGCCGTCAATTGCGCCGCCATGGTTCTGCCCAAGGGAAACAGAGCCTCCTCCAGTCCCACCAGAAACAGGGCCAATCCGCCGACCACGTAAAGAAAGCCGACAACGATCCGACGCGCATTGGGCAGCTTCTGACGCAGAAAAAATACCTGGAAGACTAAAAGGATGGTGATGATGGGTGTTACATCCACGATCGTCGCGGCCAAGGTGTTCAGGGTGTGGCGGAGGATCTCCATTTCAGCGTCCCCCTACCACCATCCCGAAAACCAGAACGAACATGATGGGCGTCAGACTGGCGAAGGCGATCAGTCCGAACCCGTCGATCGCCGGATTGCGGCCGCGAATGACGGTTGCCAGACCGACGCCGAGGGCGGCGACCAGCGGCACCGTGATGGTTGACGTTGTGATCCCTCCAGAGTCATAGGCGATGCCGACGATTTCCGGCGGCGCCATTGTGGTCAGGGCCATCACCACGATGTAGCCACCTATGATCAGGTAGTGAATGGGCCAACCTTTGAGAATACGCAGGACGCCGATCACCAGGGCGACGCCGACTGAAACGGCCACCGTTAGACGGAGATGCAGGGCATACGAGGTGAGGGCATCGGGGTCGTCGGCGATGACCTTTGCTTCGGTCGCGGCTCTCGCGCCCTCAGCGGCGACAGCGATGAGCGCCGGCTCAGCGACAGTTGCGCCGAAGCCCAGAGCGAAGGCAAAGGTCAACAAGCCGGTCAAGCTACCCTTGCGGGCGAACGCGTCCGCCATTGCCTCGCCGAGGGGAAACAGCCCCATTTCCAGGCCGCGCACGAACAGGGTCAAACCCACCGCGACGAACACGACCCCGATCAAAACACGTTCGATATTGGGGAAGGGTTGTTGAAGAACGACCAGCTGGAAGAAAGTGATCACCAGCGCGATGGGTAACAGATCGCGGAACGCCGCCGCCAGCAGGCGCAGAAAGCGGCGTACAAACCCAGTCATGCCAAAGACAATCCCCCTGACCGGCACGATGGCGATACCATTACCGTCGGCCGGCGCGATCAAAGGGGACTATTTTGGTCGAAAAGGATGGAGAAATCCATCTCGCGTTGGAGCGCTAACCTTTGCTTTTCAGGGCGGCGCGAACTAAAAGGCCGGTTTCGACACCCCCGTTTCCAACAGCGTACCTGGAAGCCGTTTCGCATGAATGCTCGTTCGACCGTTATCGCCATCGATGGTCCGGCAGCCGCCGGCAAAGGTACACTGGCCCGAAGGATCGCCAATCATCTGGGCTATGCATACCTTGACACCGGCCTGATCTATCGGGCCGTGGGTCTCAAGACGCTGGAGCGCGGCGCCGATCCCGCCGATGCGGAAGCGGCCACATCAGCGGCGCTGGCGCTCGCACCCGAGGATCTGAAGCGGCCGGATCTGCGCGGTGACGAGGCGGCCAACGCGGCGTCCAAAGTGGCGGCCATTCCGTCAGTGCGCGCGGCCTTGCTCGACTTCCAGCGGCAATTCGCCGCCAGCCCTCCCAACGGAGCGCCAGGGGCCGTTCTCGATGGCCGGGATGTGGGAACGGTGGTCTGTCCGGACGCCGATCGAAAGCTGTTCGTGAATGCATCTCTCGAGGTTCGTGCCGCCCGCCGTGTTAAGGAGTTGCGGGAACGCGGCGTCGAAGCTATACATACACGTGTTCTGAAAGACATGAAGGAACGCGATACGCGGGACTCCGAGCGCGATGCCGCGCCTTTGGCGCCGGCCGAAAACGCTTTACTGATCGACACGAGCACCCTAAATCCCGATGAAGTGTTTAATCTCGCGCTTCGGCTTGTTTCAGCCGGGCGCTCATCGGATTAACGGGGACGTGTCTGAGACGCGGACTGCCGTTGCTAATTTTCACTGCCATTGCCGCGGTTTGACGATGGCTTCAAATATCAACCTTGTTGCCGTGTGCATGTGACGTACGTGCGATGGCAGCCCTGGAACCATAGACAAGAGTTTGGGAAAATCGATCACATGACAGCAACCGTCACCGGGACTCCCGCCGAGGAGCCGCCATTCGCCGCAAACGAGAATTTTGCGGATTTGCTCGCCGAGTCGATGGGCGAGAAGGATGGCTTCGAAGGCCAGGTCGTTACAGGGACCGTCCTCAGCGTCGATAACGACGCGGTCGTCATCGATGTTGGCCTTAAGTCCGAAGGACGCGTGCCGCTGAAGGAGTTCATTTCGCCGGGTCAGGATGTCAAAATGGCACCCGGCGACCATGTCGACGTTTTTGTCGAACGGTTCGAGGACAAGGATGGAAACATCCAGCTCAGCCGCGAAAAGGCCCGGCGCGAAGAAGCCTGGAACACGCTCGAGAAAGCGTTCAATAACGGTGAACGCATCACCGGGACGATTTTCGGACGGGTCAAGGGCGGTTTCATCGTCGATCTGTCGGGAGCGGTGGCATTCCTTCCAGGCAGTCAGGTGGACATCCGGCCGGTGCGCGATATCAACCCGCTGATGAACACGCCCCAGCCGTTCCAGATCCTGAAAATGGACAGGACCCGCAACAATATCGTGGTGTCCCGCCGCGCCGTACTTGAAGAGACCCGCGCAGAAGCCCGCTCCGAACTGATCGCCAACCTCAAGGAAGGCCAGGTTCTGGAAGGCGTGGTGAAGAATATCACCGATTACGGCGCATTCGTGGATCTCGGCGGTGTCGATGGCCTGCTGCATGTAACCGACATTTCATGGCGGCGGATCAATCACCCCACCGAAGCCCTGCAGATCGGCGAAACGGTCAATGTGCAGGTAATTCGCTTCAATCCGGAAACCCAGCGTATCTCCTTGGGCATGAAGCAGCTCGAGGCCGATCCGTGGGATGGCGCCGACCTCAAATACCCGATCAGCGCGAAATTCACCGGCCGAGTGACGAACATAACCGATTACGGTGCGTTCATCGAGCTGGAGCCCGGCGTTGAGGGGCTCGTCCATGTTTCGGAAATGAGCTGGACCAAAAAGAACATCCATCCCGGGAAAATTGTCTCCACCAGCCAGGAAGTCGAAGTGGTTGTGCTGGACGTGGACAAGGAAAAACGCCGCATCAGCCTGGGCCTCAAGCAATGCCTTCCCAACCCGTGGGAGGCCTTCCTCGAGCAATTCCCGGTCAACACCGTGGTCGAGGGCGAGGTCAAGAACATCACCGAGTTCGGCTTGTTCGTTGGGCTCGCCGGCGACATCGACGGCATGGTTCACCTTTCCGATCTCTCATGGAGCCAGTCCGGAGAGGAAGCTGTGGCGCCCTACAAGAAGGGTGATACCGTCAGCGCCAAGATTCTCGATGTGGATGTGGACAAAGAGCGCATCAGCCTCGGGATCAAGCAGCTTGAGGAAGACCCGTTCCAATCGGGTATATCGAGCGTCAAGCGCGGTACCGTGGTGACTGGAACGGTCACTGCCATTCTCGACAACGCGATCGAGGTTCAGATCGGCGACGGTATGCCGGGCGTGATCCGCAAAGTCGACCTGTCGCGCGACCGCGGAGAGCAGCGGCCCGATCGCTTTGCTCCCGGCGAGAAGGTGGATGCCAAGGTTACTCAGATCGATCACTCCACCCGCCGTCTGATCCTGTCGATCAAAGCGCGCGAAATCGAAGAGGAGAAGAAAGCCGTCGCGACTTATGGCTCGTCCGACTCAGGCGCCAGCCTCGGCGATATCCTGGGCGCCGCCATCAAGGAAAAGCGCGAATCGGCGGAGCGGGCCGAAGCGGCGCAGAGCGCGCCGGCTGAGGAAGCCCCCGCGGAAGAAGTTGCCGCGAGCGACGGTGGAGATACCCCGGAACCTGCGGAAGCCGCCGAGGAAGCGGCCAGCGAGCCCGCCGAGGAAGCGGTGGAGGAAGCTCAGCCGGAAGCTGACGCCGCGGGTGATGACGAGGCCGCCGCAGAGGAAAAGAAGGTGGCAAAGTAAGCATCCAAACCGCCACATCACGCGCATTTGGCCTGTGAGAAGGAACGAGCATGTCCGTGGATGCCGACTATCTTGTCGATCGGCGTCGACTTAAGCGCAGATTGTTGTTTTGGAGGATCGCCGCCGTTGTGGCGGTCTTGGTTGCAGTCGTCGCCGCCGTCGGTCGTTTTCACGATAGTGCCGTCGGCGGGCATGTGGCGAGATTGACCGTCGACGGCGTGATTGTGGAGGATCCGGATCGGCTCAAGGCACTCTCCGAAATCGCGGCGGACGATAGTGTCAAAGCGTTGATCGTCCGGATAGACAGCCCCGGCGGAACGGTGGTGGGTGGGGAGTCGCTCTACCACTATCTCCGCCGCGTCGGGGAGTCGAAACCCGTCGTTACGGTTTTCGGTGGGATGGGAACCTCGGCGGCTTACATGGCGGCCTTGGGCACAGACCACATCGTTGCCCGCGACGGCACCATCACCGGATCCATCGGCGTCATCTTGCAGACCACCAATCTTACGGGCTTGCTGGACAAACTCGGCGTCGAGCCCATCGCGGTCAAAAGCACTCCGCTCAAGGCTCAGCCCAATCCTCTGGAGCCTTTCTCGCCGGCGGCCCGCGAAGCGATTCAGGGTGTCATTAGCGAGTTGTATTCAATGTTCGTCGCTCTGGTGGAAGAGCGTCGCGACCTGACCCCGGATCAATTGGCGCGAGCAACCGACGGGCGCGTGTTCAGCGGCCGCCAGGCACTGGATAACGGGCTTGTGGACGCGATCGGCGGCGAGCCGGAAGCCCGACGGTGGCTCGAGGAAAAACACGCCATCGACGCGGACGTTCCCGTGGAAGACATAGAGTTCGAAGATCCGGAAGAGTTGGTTCGCAAGCTGTTGGGCGAGTCGGTCGGAAAAGTGCTGTTTTCTGAACGACTTAGACTTGACGGGCTGGTTTCGCTCTGGCACCCTGATCTTTAGTTTTCAGTGAGTGCCAACGATTTTTGCGAGGAGGGCCGACCGATGACCAAATCGGAACTGATTGCCCGCATTGCCGCCGCCAACCCGCACCTTTACCATAGGGATGTGGAGAGGATCGTTACGACGATATTTGATGAGATCACCACGGCTCTCGCTCGCGGCGACCGGGTCGAATTGCGAGGGTTCGGCGCCTTTTCCGTGAAGGAGCGTGATGCACGCTTAGGACGCAACCCGCGCACAGGAGAGGCCGTCAACGTTTCCGCGAAATATGTACCATTTTTCAAAACAGGCAAGGAACTTCGTGAGAAGCTCAATACCGATGGGTGAACGCTGTTATCTTGCCGACAGGGGATCGGTTCAGTGATGAAATTTATTTTTTGGATCGTGTTGTTGGTTGTCGCGGTCGTGTTTATAGCGTTTTCTGTGACCAATAGGAGCGTGGTCACCGTGGACTTGTGGCCGTCGCCATACAGTATCGACATGCCTCTCTTTGGTGTTGCGCTGGTTGCCCTATTCATCGGCTTTATATGGGGCGGCATTATCGCATGGGTCTATGGTGGCAAAACTCGGGAGCGGGTTCGCAACATGTACCGCCGAGCGGAGAGCGATAAGCGCGATTTGGCAATACTGCGTCAAAAGGTCGCGAAGTTGGAAGGCGCCGATAAGAAGAGCGCCGATACGGTTGCCGCGATCGCGCCCCCGTCCAAGGACGCCGCCTAAGGTCGTCGGCGCTTCGCGTCCGTTCTTCAACCCCCGCATTTCGGATGCGCAACCCTCGCGGCGTTTGGTGATGGCGATAGTCCCGGTCACTCGGAAAAGCGTGTTGTCCGTTTGACAAGCCGGTGTAAAACTGGATTGTCCCCTTTTGAAACTGTATAAAAGAGGTGTTTAAGGAATTTACCGTCTGAAAACCGGAAGCGCTCAGGAATGTTACCGTCCGAACGAATAATTGTCGCCCTTGATACGACCGAGGCCGACGCTGCGGTTGCGATGGCTTCGAAGCTCTCGCAAGTCGTCGGTGGCGTCAAGCTCGGCAAGGAGTTCTTTACCGCCAACGGACCGGACGCCGTCGGCCGGATCACCGATGTGGGCTTGCCGCTGTTCCTGGATCTGAAGTTTCACGACATTCCCAATACCGTCGCCGCGGCCGTGCGGGCCGCGCTGCCGCTCAAGCCTCACATGATCAATGTCCATGCGTCGGGTGGGCCGGCGATGATGCGGGCCGCCGCGGAAGTGGCCGCGGAGGCCGGCCAAGATCGGCCCTTGGTCCTTGGGGTGACGGTTCTGACATCGCTTCGATCATCGGATCTATCGGCCATGGGCGTTGCCGGGCCGGTTCGCGACCATGTCCTGCGGCTGGCGCATCTGGCCAAGGATTGCGGGCTCGACGGCGTTGTCTGTTCCGCCGAGGAAGTGGTTGCTCTTCGAGGCGCCTGCGGGCGCGGCTTCAAACTGGTGGTGCCCGGTATTCGTCCACTCTGGGCCACCAAGGACGACCAAAAACGTGTGTTGACGCCTTCCGACGCCGTATCTCTGGGCGCGGATTATCTGGTGATCGGACGACCCATCACCAAAGCCGACGATCCGGCGGCGGCGGCGCGGCGCATCGGCGAGGAAATCGGAGGCATCGCGGTCGGTGCTTAAGGTGAAGATCTGTGGTCTTGCGACCCGCGAGGCCCTCGATGTCGCCGTGGAAGCTGGTGCGCACTACACCGGTTTCGTTTTTTTTCCTCCTTCTCCCCGATCCCTCAATCCCGTCCAGGCTGCATCCCTAACCGAGGCGGTGCCGCCATCGGTTGACAGGGTTGGGTTGTTTGTGGACGCCGACGACGACTACCTCGGCGACGTTCTTTCCCGCGTTCCGCTGGACATGGTGCAATTGCATGGCTCGGAACCGCCCGAGCGGATTGACGCCATCAAAGCGCGATGGGGGAAGTTGGTGATGAAGGCGGTGCCGGTTGCCCGGGCCGAGGATCTGGCGCAGATCCGGCGATACGAAGGCGTGGCCGACTGGCTTCTATTTGATGCCCGCCCACCGGCAGGTGCCGATCGTCCCGGCGGGAATGCGCAGAGCTTCGACTGGTCCCTTCTCCAAGGGCTTAACCTGTCCCTGCCATGGATGCTGGCCGGCGGGATCAACAGCGAAAACGTGGCCGAAGCGGTGCGCCTCAGCGGCGCCTCCGCGGTCGATGTGTCTTCCGGCGTCGAAGACAGCCCCGGGATCAAAAGCCCGGAAAAGATCAGGGCATTTTTGAAGACTGCCAGAACTATATAAGTGCGAGACCGCATGTGACGCTTTTCCGGCACCCGCCGAGGGGTGTATAGAGCGCGTCACAAGCGTTGAACGCAGACAGCGGGAAAGCGGAGAAAACAAGCATCCATGGACGGATTGAACACTTACAGGAGCGGTCCTGACGAGCACGGCCATTTCGGCATTTACGGCGGACGATATGTCGCCGAGACTTTGATGCCGCTCATTCTCGAGGTTGAGCGCGCCTACGATGAAGCGCGCGCGGACCCAGCCTTCGTCGAGCTTTACAATGACTACCTCAAGAATTACGTGGGCCGGCCGAGCCCGCTTTACTGGGCGGAGCGTCTTACCCAGCATCTGGGCGGAGCGAAAATCTATTTCAAGCGCGATGAGCTGAACCACACTGGCTCGCACAAGATCAACAACACGCTGGGGCAGATCCTGCTGGCCAAACGGATGGGCAAGACGCGCATCATCGCGGAAACGGGCGCCGGGCAGCATGGGGTCGCCACTGCTACCGTGTGCGCCAGGTTCGGGCTGCAGTGCGTCGTGTACATGGGCGCCACCGATATCGAACGCCAGAAACCCAATGTCTTCAGAATGAAGCTGCTGGGCGCGGAAGTGGTGCCGGTAACCGCTGGAGCGGGGACGCTCAAGGATGCCATGAACGAGGCGCTGCGCAACTGGGTGGCGACCGTCGAGGATACCTACTATCTGATCGGAACCGTCGCCGGCCCGCACCCCTATCCGCAGATGGTGCGCGAGTTTCAGTCGGTGATCGGCAAAGAAGCCCGCGAGCAGATCATGGCCGCCGAGGGCCGGTTGCCGGATACGCTGGTGGCCTGTGTGGGCGGTGGCTCCAATGCTATCGGTCTTTTCCATCCGTTTCTCGATGACGAAGGTGTTGCGATGGTCGGGGTGGAGCCGGCCGGTCACGGCGTGGAAACCGGCGATCACGCGGCATCGCTCACCGCTGGCGATCCTGGAGTCCTGCACGGCAATCGTACATACCTGCTTCAGGATGCCGACGGTCAGATCCGCGAGGGGCACTCGGTGGCGGCCGGGTTGGACTATCCAGGCGTCGGACCGGAGCACTCCTGGCTCCGCGACACCGGACGGGTGACGTACGCCACCGCAACCGATGCCGAGGCTCTCAAGGCGTTCGAGCTGTGTTCACGCATCGAAGGGATCATCCCGGCACTCGAGCCGGCCCATGCGCTGGCCTATGTCATGGGCATGGCCGGAGATCTGCCGAAGGACCATCTGCTGGTCATGAACATGTGCGGACGAGGGGACAAGGACGTGTTTACCGCCGCCGCCGAGCTGGGGGTCGAGTTATGAACGGGCCCGAACAGCGGGAAGGGCGGATCGAGCGCCGTTTCGCAGCGCTTCGCCAAGCTGGACGAAGCGGGTTGGTTACGTTCTTGACGGCGGGCGATCCGGACCGCGACTCTTCCTTACGGGTGTTGCGCGGCTTGCCCGCGGCGGGCGCCGATCTGATCGAACTTGGCATCCCGTTCAGCGATCCTATGGCCGACGGGCCCGCTATTCAAAGGGCGTCTCAGCGGGCACTATCAGCCGGTCAGACGCTTTCCGGGACCTTGTCGATGGTTGCGGAGTTTCGCCGCGGAGACGAAGATACGCCGATCATTCTCATGGGCTACTACAACCCCATCTACGTGTATGGAGTGGAGCAGTTCGTCGCCGATGCCGGTGCCTCCGGGGTCGACGGTCTGATTATCGTCGATCTGCCGCCGGAGGAAGCCGACGAGTTGCGCATTCCCGCGGAGGCCGCCGGTATCGATCTCATCTATCTCACCGCGCCCACCACTGACGATGATCGCCTGGCGGTGGTCTTGGAACACGCCGGCGGCTTCGTCTACTACGTCTCGATCACCGGCATCACTGGAACGGCATCGGCGTCGCGGGCGGACGTAGCGGCGGCCGTCGAGCGAATTCGCCGCCATACCGCATTGCCGGTGGCTGTCGGTTTCGGCATCCGGACGCCGGAGCAGGCGTTGACAATGGCCTCCGCGGCCGACGCCGCCGTGGTCGGCTCGGCCTTGGTCGACCGGTTGGCCGGACACGTGAGCGAGAACGGGTCGGCCGGACCGGGCCTCGTGGACGATGTGCTGTCCTTTGTCAGCGAGCTGGCCGAGGGCGTTCGCCAATCTGCCACGAAGGGAGCCGCCGAATGAGCTGGCTCACCAACGTCGTCAGGCCGAAGCTCCGGGAACTTGTCGGCGGTAGCCGGGAGGTTCCCGACAACTTGTGGAAACAGTGTCCGAACTGCAGCCAGATGGTTTTCCATCGGGAACTGCACAAGAACCTGCGGGTATGCCCGCATTGTGACCATCACATGCGATTGTCGGTCGCTGAACGTTTGAATATGCTGTTCGATGGTGGCGTGTTCGAACGCGTCGATCTGCCCAAAAAGACAGCTGATCGCCTAAAATTCAAGGACCTGCGCAAGTATTCCGAGCGCCTTAGGGATGCCCGGACAAAAACCGGTGAGCGGGATGCGCTTGTCGCCGCCGTCGGTGAAATCGGCGGCCATCGGACGGTGGTCGTGGCAATGAATTTTGAATTCATGGGCGGATCCATGGGGGTCGCCGTCGGCGAGGGGTTGTTGGCGGCCGCACGAAAGGCGCTTGAGGACCAAGCGACGCTGATCGTCATTCCGGCGTCGGGCGGCGCGCGCATGCAGGAGGGCATTCTGTCGCTGATGCAGATGGCGCGGACCACCATCGCGGTTGAAGAAGTGCGCGAGGCAGGACTGCCGTACATCGTCGTGCTCACCGACCCCACCACCGGCGGAGTGTCGGCGTCGTTCGCCATGCTGGGCGATATCGCCATCGCCGAACCCGGTTCGGTCATCGGTTTCGCCGGTGCGCGGGTGATCGAGCAAACCATCCGCGAGAGCCTGCCTGAGGGGTTCCAGAAGGCGGAGTATTTGCTCGAGCATGGCATGATCGATTCCGTGGTGCATCGCCATAAGCTTCGCGACGCCCTGATCCGGATTATCGGTCTTCTGCGTCGTACGCGGCCGCCGGAGGCCGCTACGGCCGGCGATCCAATGGGCGCCGTTCCGGCCGGCGAGCCCGTTGCGGCCGAGGACAGTGCGCCGCCGCCGGAAGAGGCTGCGCCGCCCGAGCAACAACCGGCTACCCCGGAGCAACCCGCTGCCCGATAGCGACGCCGTGCTGGCGCGCTTGCAGAGATTGCACCCGCGTAGCATTGATCTTTCTCTCGGCCGGATTGAGCGGCTGTTGGAGCACCTCGGCCACCCCGAGCGCGCATTGCCACCTGTGATCCATGTGGCCGGTACCAACGGCAAGGGGTCGGTGATTGCCTTCCTGCGGGCGATCCTCGAGGCTGCTGGACGGAGCGTTCACGTCTACACCTCGCCCCATCTGATCCGCTTCAGCGAGCGGATTGTGGTCGCCGGAACGGAAATCGGCGAGGGCGAACTTGTCGGCTTGTTGGAAGAGTGCGAGGCCGCCAACGGCGAGGAACCCATAACATTCTTCGAGATCACAACGGCCGCGGCCTTTTTGGCTTTCGCGCGGATCCCTGCCGACGTCACTCTGCTCGAGACCGGTCTCGGGGGGCGGCTCGATGCCACCAACGTCATCGACGCCCCTCTTCTGACCGTACTCACTCCCGTATCCCTCGACCACCAGGCTTTTCTTGGTGACACGATCGAACAGATCGCCGGCGAGAAGGCCGGGATTCTCAAGACCGATGTTCCGTGCATGGTTGCCACCCAGCGCCCCGAAGCGGCGCAAGCGATCCGCGCGCGCGCCGAGGCCATAGGCGCGCCACTCGCTTGGGAGGGCATCGATTGGTCCGTGAGATCGAACGCGGAAGGCCTCATGTTCGAAGATAGCGAAGGGAACATTCAGTTTCCAACGCCCGGTCTACAAGGCGCCCATCAGGTTACCAATGCCGGTGTTGCGGTGGCCAGTATCCGCCACCTCGTTGATCTGGGTATCGAGGGTCA
>CAKZLS010000245.1 GCA_937127205.1 uncultured Rhodospirillales bacterium | reverse complement strand
CGGGAATACCGTAGCGGAGCAATCCGCCGATCCGGTCGCTCTTCTCGAACACCACGACCACATGCCCCGCGCGGGCAAGCTGCTGGGCGCAGGCCATGCCGGCCGGACCGGAGCCGATGACCGCGACCCGTTTGCCGGTGCGATGGGTCGGGATATCCGGCAATACCCAGCCTTCCTCCCAGCCCTTGTCGATGATGGCGCATTCGATGGTCTTAATGGTGACCGGTTCGTCGGTGATATTCAGCGTGCACGCCGCCTCGCAGGTCGCCGGACAGATGCGGCCGGTGAACTCGGGGAAATTGTTGGTCGAGTGCAGCACGTCGAGCGCTTCGCGCCACTCTCCCCGGTAGACCAGGTCATTCCAGTCAGGAATGATATTGTTCACCGGACACCCGGTGTGGCAATAGGGAATGCCGCAATCCATGCAGCGCGCGCCTTGCTCGCCTACTTCCTGCTCGTCCATCGGAATGACGAACTCTTTCCAGTGCTCGACCCGCTCGTTGATCGGCGCATAACGCCGGTCACGGCGGGGTATTTCCAAAAAGCCGGTTGCCTTGCCCATACCTTAGTATCCCACCGCCACGCTGACGCCATTGCGCTCGGTCGCGCGCCATTTGGCTTGCATTTCCTGAAGTGCACGCCGGTAGTCCACGGGCATCACCTTGACGAACTTGGGAAGATACTCGTTCCAGTTCTCCAGGATGTGCGTCGCACGGCGGCTGCCCGTATGATCACGATGCTTCTCGATCAGCTCATGGAGCCGCTGAGCGTCGAACCGGGTCATATCGCGCATCAGATCGACGCGGCCGCTGGTCTCCAGGTCGCCGCCCTGGTTGTCGTTCTTCTCCAACCACGCATCCTCTTCGGCAATGGGCTCGAGGTCCACCATCGACATGTTGCAGCGGCTCTCGAACCCGCCATCCATATCCAGCACGTAAGCGACACCACCGCTCATTCCGGCGGCGAAGTTCCGTCCGGTGGAGCCAAGGACCACCACGACCCCGCCGGTCATATACTCGCAGCCGTGGTCGCCGACACCCTCGACGACGGCATGGACGCCTGAGTTGCGCACCGCGAACCGCTCACCGGCCATGCCGCGGAAGAAGCATTCTCCGCTGACCGCACCGTAAAGCACGGTATTGCCGATGATGATGTTTTCGCTCGGCTCGATGGGGCTTGTATGCGCCGGTCTGATGATCAGCCGACCACCCGACAGCCCCTTGCCCACATAGTCGTTGGCGTCGCCTTCCAGGGACATGGTTATGCCATGGGCGAGAAACGCGCCGAAACTCTGCCCGGCATTGCCGACGCAATTGATCTGGATGGTGTTGTCGGCAAGCCCTTCGTAACCGTACCGCTTGGCCACCTCGCCCGACAGCATGGCGCCGACGGTGCGGTTGGTGTTGACGATGGGGGTCTCGATGGTAACCGAATGACGGCCCTCCAACGCCGGCCAAGCCTGCTCGATCAGCGTGTTGTCCAGGGCGTACTCCAGGCCGTGATCCTGGGTTTCGCAATTGTAGCGCGCCACCTCGTCGGAGGCGTCCACCTGATGGAAAATACGGGTGAAATCGAGGCCTCTGGCCTTCCAGTGGTCGATGGCCCGAACCATGTCCAGCTTGTCGGTGCGGCCGATCATCTCGTTCATGGTGCGGAAGCCCAGTTCCGCCATCAACTCGCGCACTTCCTCGGCGATGAACAGCATGTAGTTCACCACGTGCTCGGGTTCGCCGGTGAACCGCTTGCGGAGCTCGGGGTCCTGGGTGGCGACGCCGACCGGGCAGGTGTTGAGATGGCACTTCCGCATCATGATGCAGCCTTCGGCGATCAGCGCCCCGGTGGCGAAGCCGAATTCATCGGCGCCGAGAAGCGCGCCCACCACCACATCGCGGCCGGTGCGCAATCCGCCATCCACCTGGACCGCGATACGGCCCCGGAGATCGTTGAGCACCAGCGTCTGGTGGGTTTCGGCGAGACCGATCTCCCACGGCGATCCGGCATGGTGAATGGAGGTCAGCGGGCTGGCGCCGGTACCGCCGTCGAACCCGGAAATGGTGACATGATCGGCGTGGGCCTTGGAGACCCCGGCGGCGACGGTTCCCACACCCACCTCGGACACCAGCTTGACGCAGACCTTGGCGCGGGGATTGATCTGCTTGAGGTCGTAGATCAGCTGCGCCAGATCCTCGATGGAATAGATGTCGTGATGCGGCGGCGGCGAGATCAGGCCGACGCCGGGGGTCGAATGACGCACCCGGGCAATCCACTCGTCCACCTTGTGGCCGGGCAGCTGGCCACCCTCGCCCGGCTTGGCGCCCTGCGCCATCTTGATCTGAATATCATCGGCGTTGACCAGATACTCGATGGTTACGCCGAACCGCCCAGAGGCCACCTGCTTGATGGCGGAACGCATTGAATCGCCGTTGGGCAGTGGCTTGAACCGCTCCGCCTCCTCACCGCCTTCGCCGGTATTGGATTTGCCGCCAATCCGGTTCATGGCCACGGCAAGATTGGTATGGGCCTCCCACGAGATGGAGCCGAAGGACATGGCGCCGGTGGCGAACCGCTTGACGATTTCCGAGGCCGGCTCGACCTCGTCGAGCGGCACCGGCTGCGGCGACGGGCTCAGCTCGAACAGACCGCGCAGGTTCTTGAGCTTTGTATCCTGGGCATTGACCTTACGGGTGAACGCCTTGAACTTAGGATAGTCCGCCGAGCGCACCGCGTGCTGCAACAAAGCGACGGTTTCCGGTGTCCACACGTGCTCCTCGCCGCGGATCCGGTAGGCGACTTCCCCGCCCACGTCGAGCGCGTTGCGCAGGATCTCCACATTGCCGAATGCGGCTTCGTGGCGGCGCACCGTCTCTTCGGCGATCTCGTCGAGACCGATACCCTCAATGGCGGTGTACGTTCCGGTGAAAAAGGTATCGACGAAATCCTGGGACAAGCCGACGGCATCGAAGATCTGAGCGCCGCAGTAGGACTGGTAAGTGGAGATGCCCATCTTTGCGAATACCTTGAGCATCGCCTTGCAGACCGCCTTGACGTAGCGCTTGTGAAGCTCTTCCTCGGATACGTCTTCTTCCAGATGACCTTGAAGGCTGGAGACCGTATCGAAGGCCAGATAGGGATTGACGGCCTCGGCGCCGTAGCCGGCGAGCAGGCAGAAATCATGTGTGAGACGCGCTTCTCCCGTCTCTACCACCAATCCCACCTCGGTGCGCAAGCCCTCGCGGATCAGATGATGATGAATGCCGGCGGTGGCCAGCAAAGCCGGGATCGCGACCCGATCGGCGGCGATCGCCCGGTCGGAAAGGATGAGAATGTTGTAACCCGCGCGCACCACCTCTTCGGCGAGGCGGAAGAGGTGCCGCAGCGAAACCTCCATGCCCCGGGCACCGTCTTCCACCGGATAGGTGATATCCAGAGTGTAGGTGCGAAAAGCCTGGTCCAGGTGGTTCTCGATCCGGCGGATCTTCTCGAGGTCCATGTTCGACAGGATGGGCTGGTGCACCTCCAACCGCCGATGACCGGACGCGCCTTCGGGCTCCAGCAGGTTGGGCCGGGGACCGATCAGCGAAACCAGCGACATAACCAATTCTTCGCGGATGGAATCGATCGGCGGGTTGGTGACCTGCGCAAAGCACTGCTTGAAATAGTCGTACAGCATCTTCGGGCGGTCCGAGAGCACCGCGATCGGTGTGTCGCGGCCCATGGAGCCCACCGGCTCCTGTCCGGTCATTCCCATGGGCGTGAGGAAGAACTTGACGTCCTCCTGGGTGTAACCGAATGCCTGCTGGCGGTCGAGCAGCGTGCGCCGGTCCGGGCTCATGGGTCCCACTTCCGGCGGAAGGTCCTCGACCTTGGTCTGGGTGGCGTCCAGCCACTCCTGATAAGGCTTGGCGGCGGCCAGGTCGGTCTTCAATTCTTCGTCGTCGATGATCCGGCCCTGCTCGAGATCGATCAGGAACATCTTGCCCGGCTGCAGCCGCCACTTTTTGACGATTTTCTCTTCCGGAATATTCAGCACGCCCACTTCCGAGGACACCACCACGAGATCGTCATCGGTGATCACATACCGGGCCGGCCTGAGACCGTTGCGGTCCAGGGTGGCGCCGATCTGGCGGCCATCGGTGAACGCCACCGCCGCCGGACCGTCCCACGGCTCCATCAACGCCGCGTGATATTCGTAAAACGCGCGCCGCTTTTCATCCATCAACGGGTTGTCGTCCCACGCCTCCGGGATCATCATCATCATTGCATGGGGCAGCGAATAGCCGCTCGCCACCAGCAGTTCCAGGGCGTTATCGAAGGTGGCCGAGTCCGACACGCCGTCGCCGATTAGCGGCCATAGCTTATCCAGGTCATCGCCCAGCAGTTCCGAATACATGTTGTGCCGGCGCGCGAACATCCAGTTGACGTTGCCGCGCAGCGTGTTGATTTCGCCGTTGTGGCAAAGGTAGCGGAACGGGTGGGCGAGCCGCCAAGATGGAAACGTATTGGTGGAAAACCGCTGGTGAATCAGCGCCAGCGCCGACTTCAGCCGCTCGTCCTTCAAATCGGAATAATACGTCGACAGATTCTTGGCCAGAATCATGCCTTTGTAGGTGACGGTCCGCGTCGACATGGAGACCACATAGAAGTGCTCTTTGCCCTTAAGCCGAGCGCTCCAGATATTGTGGTGGGTGACCTTGCGGATGACCAGGAGCTTGCGTTCGAACGCCGCCTCGTCGGCGCAGTCCGGTCCCCGGCCGATAATGACCTGACGGATAACCGGCTCGTCCGGCTTGACGCTGAACCCAAGGACGGAGTTGTCGGTAGGAACGTCACGCCACCCGAGAACGGTCTGCCCCTCTTCCGCGACGATCCGATCGATCGCGTTGACGCATTTACCGCGCGCGCGCTTGTCGCCGGGCAAAAACACCATGCCCACCCCGTACTCGCCGGGCTTCGGCAGCTCGAACCCGAGCGCGGCGCACTCCTCGCGCAGAAGCTCGTCGGGAATCTGGATCAGGATCCCGGCACCATCGCCCGCGAGCGGGTCGGCACCGACGGCGCCACGATGGTGGAGATTGCACAGGATCTGCAGACCGTGCGTGATGATGTCATGAGTCTTGCGGTTTTTGATATTGGCGACAAAGCCAAAACCGCAGGCGTCATGCTCGTTCGTCGGGTCGTACAGCCCCTGCTTCAGGGGCAAGGCACACGTTTTCATCAGGCGCATCCCAGTTTCTGATCGCCGTTTATAACTTGAACGCCCCTCTACGATGCCACGCTCTTGTTTTGCTTGGCCTCCGGATTGTTTATCGGGGCCCGTTCCGGTGAATGGCCACTATGCGGCGCGGCATGGCGAAGTGGGGTGCCCGGAAGCACCCGCCACGCTCCGTCAAAATCAGTCTCATGAGCTTAGATTGCAAGAAGAAAACGCGGCGGTGACAAAATCTTTGCTTTGGCTTCCGCAGACCGTTCGCTAAGATCACAAGACCTACAATATATTAGGTTGTTCTCCCGTGCCAATACTACATATGGTTGTCTTGGCGATCGTCCAAGGCATCACCGAATTTTTGCCCATCAGTTCTTCCGGGCATTTGATCCTTGTTCCCATTGTTTTCGATTGGCCCGATCAAGGCCTTGTCATGGACGTGGCGGTCCACGTGGGCACACTGGGAGCGGTGATGCTGTACTTCTGGCGGGACATGGCCGCCATGGCGATCGGACTGGCTAACTTGGCAAGGGGGACATGGAACGCCGGCGCCAAACTGGCCTTATGGGTCGTCTTAGGCACCATTCCCGTCGTCCTGGCTGGTTTCGAGCTGAACCGCTATTATCCCAACGGCATAAGAAGCATGGAAGTCCTGGGGTGGGCCACGCTCGGGTTTGGGCTTTTGCTTTACGCCGCCGACCGCCTTGGAGCTACCGGCAAACGGATCGAGGCGATGAAACTCCCGCATGTCGTGATCATCGGTGTCAGCCAGGTATTGGCGCTCATTCCCGGAACGAGTCGATCCGGCATAACGATGACGGCGGCACGGATGTTGGGTTTCGACCGCTCGGACGCCGCCCGGTTTTCTTTGCTGTTGTCCATACCCACGATCCTCGGCGCGGGCCTGCTCAAGGGCAAGGAACTCTATGATTCCGGCAACGCCCAACTCACCTCTGACGCCTACACCGCCGCGGCCCTCGCGTTGGTGTCCGCTCTGGTCGCCATCTGGGCGATGATGCGGTGGCTCAAACATTCCACCTTCACGCCGTTCGTGATTTATCGAGTGATTCTCGGTATTCTTTTGCTGGTTTTCGCCTACGGCCTAATGGACTAAGCTAGCCGGGACCAGGGGTTAACGGGGCAACACGGGGTTTCGCGCCGCCATGTCCAAGCAAACCGGTTTCGCCAAGAAGTCATTCGGCATTCTCTGGGACACCGACCTCACGACGGTTCCAAAGTGGAAGGCAATGGGAATCCGCCTTGCCCGATTCCTCTTTGTCGTCGGCCGTGATCTTTTCGTCGGTCGGATCACCCTCCACGCCATGAGCCTCGTGTATACGACGCTGCTTTCCATTGTGCCGCTGCTTGCCATTGGATTCTCGGTGCTCAAGGGGCTGGGCGCTCACAACGAAATCGAGCCGATGCTCGCCCAGTTTCTGTCACCCCTCGGCCAGCAAGGCGCGGAAATCACCAAACAGGTGATTGGTTTCGTCGACAACATGCAGGTCGGCGTACTCGGTTTTCTGGGTGTCGGACTGCTGATTTACACGGTGGTCTCGCTCATTCAGAAAATCGAAAACGCCTTCAACGACACGTGGCACGTCACCGAGCCGCGGACACTCGCGCGGCAGTTCAGCGACTACCTCAGCGTGATCCTCGTCGGACCGGTTCTGGTGTTCACGGCCGTCGGCATCAAGGCATCGCTGATGAGTCATTCGATCGTTACCGAGCTCACGGCGGTCGAGCCGTTGGGTCAGATCGTCGAACTCGCGGGCCGGGTGATGCCAGTGCTCCTGGTGGTTATCGCATTCACGTTCATTCTGATATTCGTGCCCAATACCAAGGTCCGTTTCAAGCCGGCTTTCGTCGGCGGTCTGGTATCGGGCGTGATCTGGGTCGCCGCGGGTTGGCTGTTCGCCTCCTTCGTTGTCAGCTCAGTGCGTTACACGGCGATCTATTCGGCTTTCGCCACCGTGATATTTGCGATGATCTGGCTTTACGTGAGCTGGCTCATTCTGCTGGTCGGCGGCTGTATCGCGTTCTATATGCAGCATCCGGAGTACATCCTGCCCAAAACCGGGCAGATCAATCTGAGCAATCGGGTGATGGAACGCCTGGCCCTGCAGATCACCACACAAATCGCCAAAACGTTTTACGACGGGCGAACGCCATGGCAACTGGAATCGCTGGTCAGACGCCTCCGCGTTCCGCGCGAAGCCGTGGAACGCGTCCTTCTTTGCCTGGAGGAGAAGGGCTTGCTGACGCGAACTGCCGACGATCCGCCAAGCTATGTTCCGGGATATCCACCCGACGAGACCGAGGTCAAGTCGATCTTGGATGCGGTCCGGTCAACGGGCGAGTTGGGCCAGTTCGCTCTCGAGAAAGTCCCGACGGCGCCGGCGGTTAAACGGCTCATGGCGGATGCGGACAATGCCTTGGAAGTTGCGCTGCGCGGCCGCACCCTCAAAGACCTCGCGTTGGGAGAGAACGACGCGTCGTCCTCGCCGCCAACCCAATTGACGGCAACACCCGTCGCCCGCCGCGCCGCCGGTGGAGATAGATAACACAGGGGTCCTGTTTTGCGCTCGGCGCCGCTCTATCGATGAACGCGGAGAATACTTCAGTTTATGACGATAACCGATAGGAACGATCCTTCGGATGGGACAACCGAACCATCCGCGCCCGACCGAGAACCACCGGAGCTCTCCCCTGCCAAGGCCAAACGATCAATCCCGAAATCGCTCAAGATCCTTAGTGGCCTCGCGATTGTCGTCGTCGCGATATGGGCGTTCGTCAACTATGTCCCCGATTATGTCGCGCGGCATCTGATCAACAGCGAACTCGAAGCCATGGGGATCGACACGCAGGGAGTGAAAACACTCAACCTGCGGCCGTGGAATAACGAGATCTGGATGGGACCGGTGGGTCTCCGCCCGCTCGACAGCGACACAACACCGGCGGCGGTTGCGCGGCTGGGCGTGAAATACGACCTGCTGGAACTGTTCCAGCGCCGCGCCCTGATCACCGACATGACCATTCAAGGCGTGGACCTGGAAGTGGAGCGGGACGCGGACGGCGATTTCACCATCAACGGCATTGAATTGAGCCGCTATCTCGCAGCGGCGGACGAAACACAGCCGGAGGACCCCACGCCAGCGGCAGATGCCGCGGAAGAAGGCGCCCAACGGGGCGGGGGCTGGGGGGCCGGTCTCGACGTGCTAACCCTGACCGACAGCCGCGTCTTACTCGACGACCTCACGCGCGGCACCCTCACCCTCGAACTGGAACGGCTTACGCTGGAAGGCTTTCGGACCTGGGCACCCGAAAATCCGGGGACTTTCGAGCTAAAAGGTACACTGAACGGCATCGACGTCTATGCAATCGGCGAGGCTCGTCCGTTCGGCGACGAAATCATGCTCTCGTTCGCAACCAAGGTGGATCGGGGGTCGTGGGAAAAGGTCCTGGCCTACACCGGGCCCACGTTCGACTTCGAGCGCCAAGGCGGCGAATTCAGCTCCGAAGGCAAACATCAGCTCGATATCACGCCCGACGGCAAACTGGTCTTTTACTCCAAGACCCTGTTCACCATCACCGACGTGGTGGCGGCGCGCCCCGACAGAATGTCCGGACGTTACGACAAGGGCGTCATCACCTTGGACACCCGCACGGAACTCGACGCGGACGGCGACATGGAGGTTCTCGGCACCACCACCTACGCCATCGACGGCATGCAGCTGACCCTGCCGGGCGGCCAGGTCATCGAGCTGGCCGCCGTCGATTTGCTCTTCGACAACATGAAGGCCGAAGTCGGCTCCGGCGGGGCGGCGAAAATCAGGGTGGAGCCGTCATTTGCCGCCAGAAAAGTGGCCCTCGACGGTACCACCGCCGGTTCGCTCGACGCTCTTTCCATCGCCCTCGGCGAGGTCAACGTATCCACGGCCGCCGACCGTTTCTCCATGAACCTATCGGGCTCCGCCACCGTCGTGGCGAACAATCTCGGCGCAGATCTCCCGGAACAGACAGGGCAACCGGCGATTCAGGCGGCTATCGACTCGCTCGACGTGAGCCTCAGCGACCTGACCGTTAACAAGGCATCCGCCGAGCTCCGGTGGCAGACGGCTATGGACCTCGATGCATCCGGTCTGGGCGCCGCCATCGGCAACGGCGACCTTGCCAGGGCCAAAGCTGCCCAATTGACACTTAAGGACGCATCGATCGACCAGTCCCTTTCGTTCGCCGCCGCCGACGTGGCGATCGCGAAATTGCAGGCGGAACTGAGCGACAAAGTGATGGCGGCATTCGGCAGTGGGGAGCAGCAAGAAAAGTCCGCCGATACCGACCCCGACCGCAAGGTCAAGATCGGGCGGCTTGTCTTCGTCGACGGTGCCAGGGTGCTGTATGAGGACACGGCGGTGGACCCTCGGGTGGAAGTCTCGGTGGACGCCAGCACGCTTGAGATCAAGAACATCAACACCGGTGATCCGGACCAGCGCACCGATCTGGAGCTCGTGGCAAAGATCAACGAATTCGCCAAAGTGGATGCAGCCGGCTGGGTGCAACCGCTCGCCGAAAAGCCGACACTCGACTTAAGTTTAGACCTCCAAGGCCTTCAATTAGTTTCTTTTTCTCCCTATTCGGCCCAAGCAGTTGGTGTGAATCTCGAGAGCGGAACCCTCTCCACCCGGACCACGGCGGCGGCCAACCAGGGGAAACTGAAAGCCAACGTCAGGCTGACGGTGGATGACCTCGATTTCACCCCGGTGTCGCCGGCGGCCGCCCAGAGGCTGTCGGCACAAGTAGGCATTCCGGTGAAAACAGCGGTGGCCATGATCCAGGACCCGGACGGCGTCATCCGGCTCGAGCTTCCCGTTTCAGGAACCACCGAGTCACCAAATATCGACCTCAGCCAGGTGATCAGCAAGGCGCTCGGCGGGGCGTTCGGCGCGCTGATCGGTGGTGGCGGCAATGATGACGGCGTCGCCTTCAAACCCATCACCTTCGAGGCCGGTTCTACCGCGCTCAAAAAGGAAGGTGTCAGCACCGCCAACACTCTGGCCCAGATGCTGAGGCAACGCCCCAAGCTATCGGTCGATGTTTGCGGCCGCGTCACGTCTCAGGACGTTCTGGCCTATGCCAACGCCCGCGGCATTGCGCTTCCGGCCGCGTCGCCGGCGCGCGCGAAAGCAGCGCAGCTCCCTGATAGAGCCAGGGCCGATCTCAACAAACTGGCGGTGGAGCGCACCCGCGCGGTGCGCCAATTCGTCGCCAACGGCCACGGCATCGAGGCGTCGCGCATCGAAGAGTGCCGCCCCACCTTCGACCCGACCGACAACGGCCCGCCCCGGGTGGATATCAGAATGTAGATGAGGGAGTGGACGCGATTTCAGCGCGATGTACGGGCCGGTCCCATCGGGACAATCGGTTTGCTTAACCAACCGAAATGGTCCATATCCTTAATTCACCTGAGACTGCGGACACGATTATGGACTTGCTGTTTTTCATGTTGGCGAGTGCGGCGGCGGCGTCGACGGGAATGTTTTTTCGTCCCGGCGCCTGGTATCGCGATCTGGCGAAGCCCCCCTGGCGTCCGCCCGACTGGCTGTTCGGCCCGGCTTGGCTGGTCCTCTACATTTGCATTGCCATTTCCGGCTGGCTGGTGTGGCGGCAGTGGGGCGCCGATGGCGTCGGATTGGCACTGGCGGTGTTCGCCGTTCAACTGGTGCTCAACGCGCTGTGGTCGGCGTTCTTTTTCGGCCTGCGGCGCCCGGATCTGGCATTTATCGAAGTGATCTGCCTGTGGCTTTCCATTATCGCCACCATTGTCCTGTTCCACCCCATCGACGAAGTGGCGGCCTATCTGCTTATTCCGTACGCATGCTGGGTAACTTTCGCCTCCGCCCTCAACTTCAGCATCTGGCGCCTCAACGCTGAGCGGTGGTCACGGTCGGTGTCCTGACAGGGCTCCGCTTGCCCAGGGACCCGGCTTGAGTTTCTTTGACCGACGCGCTATCATATTTGATATCTTAAAGGTGGATCATGGGACAGGTGATTGTTCGCAACCTTGACGACGCGGTGATCGCTTCGCTGAAAGCCAAGGCGAAAGTTCATGGCCATTCGCTGGAGCAGGAACTTCGCGACGTGCTAACGCAGGCATCATCTCTGGATCCGTCGGACAAGGCTGCCCTCGCCGACAGAATTCGCGCCATGACCCCGGCTCCGCTAACCACCGACAGCACCGATCTGGTTCGCCGCGATCGCGACAGCCGGTGACCCGGGTCATCGACGCCAGCGTCGCTTGCAAATGGTTTTTCGACGAGCAGGGATCGGAAGAGGCCAGGAAACTCCTCACCAACGGGCTTGTCATCGCTCCGGATCTGATCGTTGCCGAAGTCACCAATGTTGCATGGAGGCGGGTTATTCAGGCGGAAGTCGAGATCGATCATGCCACGGCGGCGGTGGCAGGCTTGATCAGCGTAATGGATCAGTTGGTTTCAGCGGCGCCCCTTGGCGAGCCCGCTCTGGCAATAGCCCACGCGCTCAACCATCCTGCTTACGACTGCTTCTATGTGGCGTTGGCGGAGGATCGGGAGGCCGTCCTGGTCACCGACGATCGGGCTTTGTTGAGACGGGTCGCGCAAACGCGCTGGCAAGTATTCGTGAAGCCCCTATTGCATTGAGTCGCGCCCCAAGCTCTCCCGCTGCGGGCCTCCGCGGATCCAGTATATGGGCCAAACCGCTCGGATCCCTTGGGTCGCAATCAACGGCAAGCGGCTCAGAACCCCTCCAGCACGATCTTTCCGCGGGCGGCCATTTCGGCAGCCAGTGGATTGAGATGATTGACCACGTGGTGAGCGCCTAGTGGTCCGACTCTGACAATGGTACCCATACGTCAAAGTCAGACCACTAGCTCGCGCACCTACTGTTCCGTTTCGGACCGCGACGCTGAGGATATGACGGTCAGGTCGGTCAGCTGGCGCGCCAGTTGGGTTGCGATGAACCCAGCCCCGCCGGCTCCGCCGACAATCAAGATGGCGCGCGCGGCGCCCGGCACAGGTTTGTCGACATCAAGCCGGTGGAAAAGAGCTTCCCAGGCGGTGATCGCGGTCAGCGGCATGGCCGCCGCATCGGCTCGAAGCCAGCCTAACCCTTGCGTGCCGCAGGGCCTTCGAGCGCCGGCTCGAGCACCTCTGAAGTCCCCACTGTCTCGGCCACCTGCGGCTCGGTAGCCTCCGATACCGGCTGCACCGCCTCGGCCTGATCGAGCGGCGGTTCGACAGCCGCTTCGGTGACCGGTTCCGGCGCTGGCTCGATGCTCTGCTCGGCCGCTGGCGGGAGCTCATGGAGTTGCGAGGTGGTCCAGCCAAATTGGCGGCGGAGTTGCCATTTGACGACACCGATCCAGGCCGGACTGAGGACCAGGCTGATGGCGATCACCGATACCGCGCCCTGATAGACCTCCTCGGTGAGCAAACCCACGGCCCAGCCGACACTGGCGAGCACGAAGCTGAACTCGCCGATTTGCGAGAGCAGCGCGCCGGCGTAGAGGGCCTCCGGCCACGGACGGCCAAATAATCGAAGCACGCCGGCGTTGATGAAGGTATTGGCGAACACCGCCACCGCGACCATCACCACGACCATCAGCCAACGTTCCTGCAAGAAGTTCACATCGATCAGCATGCCGACGGAGAGAAAGAAAAAGGCGATGAAGATAACCCGGAAACCGTGCAGGCTCTGGTCCACCCAGCGGGTTTCCTTGGCGGCGTGAATGACCATCCCGGCGACAAAGGCACCGAGCGCCGACGAAAGCTCGAGAAGTCCCGAGATCGTCGCCAACCCGAAGCAGATGACCAGCGCCGCCAGCACCTGAAGTTCGCGGTCGCTTCGGATCATCCGGCCCATGGGCAGACTGAAGTTTGGCCGCGTCGTCACCCATACCGCCAGCCCGACAAGCAGGACGGCGCCCGCGCCCTGCATGATCAAGGTGTTGGTATGCCATCCCTCGCCGCCCAGCAAACCGATGCCAATGAGCATGGGAATGATGGCCAGGTCCTGAACCAGCAGAATACTTAAAACGTCCTGGCCGGGTCGGGTATCCAGCTCTTTCCAGTCTTCCAGCAACTTGAGGATAACCGCGGTGCTGCTGAGCGATACGATGAAGCCCACCAGAATGCTCTTGGCCAGCGGCCACTCCAGCAGATGTCCCACGCCGATGATGATACCGGTGGTCACGGAAACCTGCAGCAGAGTCCCGAACAGCGCCACCTTCCAGTTGCCACCGAGCTTACGGGGCGAGACCTCCATGCCGACGAAGAACAACAGCAGCAGAACCCCGATGGCACCGAGCTTGGTCAGGAACTCGGTGTCGGTCACTAGCCCGAGCACGCTGGGACCCATGATCACCCCGGCGACAATGTAGCCTACCGCGTAGGGCTGACGCACGACGCGGGCCACCACGGCCGGAACCGCCAGCATGAAGATCACGGCGACAAACGCCAAAAGGACTGAGTCCAGGTGCATGGGAGAAAGGATCCTTTGTAACGAAAGGGCGTGCGCTGTGGTGATCCACGACGCGGCCGGGCATCACTTTGTAAGGATTGCCGGATCGCCGCGCAATCGCCGGCGCACCGCTCGCGCGGACTCTTCCCATGATTGGGGCCCGATGATTGGGGTTGGAATCCCTGGCCGCGGGAAGATTGTGTTTTTTCTCAAGACCCGCGTGGCGAGCCTGTGGAAACCCTACGGGCAAGGCGGGAAAAGAACCCGAGGGCGGGCCTTTTGGGCAGCCTAAACTGGAGCCCGACGCCGAACCTGAGGGCGCGCCCGACCCGGCCCGAGTGCGCCTGCTCGGACTGACCGAAAGCGGACTGCAGCTGGATGTCTTCGTCTACATCAAGACCCCCGATATCAATCCCCAATTCCAGTGCGTTCGTCGAAACAACGCCCATGACGTCACCGGATTTGATGCCACTTTCAATGGCACGACGTTCTTTTGGAAGGTAGCCCGAGCGGTACCCGCAAATCTGATCTGGATTTCGTTTCAGCCGCATCATCAGCCGTTTCAGGTAGGTCGTCATAACCTCGATGTTCATGCGTGATTGGCCAAAGACGATCGTCTGATGACCACGCAG
>CAKZLS010000244.1 GCA_937127205.1 uncultured Rhodospirillales bacterium | reverse complement strand
CGGGGGAGCAGGAAAAGCAATCGTATGGGTACCATATGTCAAAGTCAGACCACTAATGAACAACGTTTCCGCGGGTCTTGGCCCAATCGGTGAAATGTCCGCTGGTCCGCACTTTGTCCATAACACGCCCGAAGGCGTCCCACTCGCTGTCGACATACGCCGCTTCGAATTCGGCCTCGCGTTTGGCGGAGGGAAATTTCCAAACGTTGCAGTAGTTCCAGAGAATGACCTCGGTCAGCATGACGTGGCTCCCACGTTCGGTATCAGTCGATATGACCCGCCGAATGCGATCCACTATAGGCGAAATCCGATTACGGATATGTGAACAGGGTCACATTTTCTTTCGGGGCCGCTCACGCCTTCTTGGGTTTGCGCCACGTATATACGGACGAAACGGCATAGTTCCAGACCGCGCCCACCAGCGCGCCGGTGACGCCGGCCACCCACCAGGATTCGTCCACACCGTAGACGTAGGCCGCGATCCCGATGTTGGCGATCGCTCCGACCCCGCACACCGCGAAGAAAGAGAGCAATCCCAGCAAGAACGACAGGCCGTGAAGCCTCTTGTCGCGGTAAGTGAAGATGTTGTTGAGCACGAAGTTGTTGGTCATGGCCACCATGGTCGCGATCCCCTGAGACAGCGCGAACTCGACACCAAGCCCTTTATGGACGATCCCAAGAACGGCCAAATGGACACCCAATCCGAACAGGCCCACAACCGAGAACAGGACAAACCGGATCGGCACGAGATGGCCGATCAGCTTGTCGAGCAGCATCATCACATATTCCCACGCGACCATGCTGTCGAGCTTGCTTTCGCCGGCAATGCGTGTGCGGAACTCGAACGGAAGCTCCTTGATCCGCAGACCGCGCTGCGACGACGCCAGGATGTCCAACAGGATTTTAAACCCGATGCCCGATAATTTACGAACCGATTGGTGAAACGCTTCCTTGCGAAGCATGAAGAAGCCGCTCATTGGGTCGCTGACGTTGTTTTTCATGACCAAGCGGCCGAGGCTGGTGGCGAAGCGGCTGATCGACTTTCGCGACTCCGCCCATTCCCCAAAGCCGCCGCCTTCCATGTACCGGCTGCCGATCACCACATCCGCATCGCCGGCTCTCAGAACGTCCAGCATCTTCGGCAGCAGGGTCTCATCGTGCTGCAGGTCGGCATCCATGACTGCCAGATAGGGCGCGGGGCTTGCGAGCATGCCTTCGATACAGGCGCCCGATAGGCCCCGCCGGCCGATCCGGTGCAGGCAACGCACGCGCCGATTGGTGGTGCCGATCTGTCGTGCCAGTTCCGCCGTGTCATCATCGGAATCATCGTCAACAAAGATGACCTCCCACTCGACGCCTTTCAGCGCCTCTTCCAATTTGGCGATAAGAACAGGAAGGTTTTCACTTTCGTTCAGCGTGGGAACGACGACGGAGAGTTCGAGAGGATTGTTCATGATTGCCAGTTTGACAGTGGATGGAGATTGGCGGCGCGGGGCGTTACCCAATTGCGGTCCAAACGCGGCAATCTTCCACGAAATCCGTAAAGATCGGTTTAAGGAGAATTACGCACAGTACTAGTCGAAGCGGTAAACCAGAATGTTGTCCTTCGCATAGCTGCCTTTCAATGACAAGGACTTGTCTTCCGATAATGTCTTGGCTACCAGTCCGTCTGGGTCGAAGAGCGCGTCGGCACGTGTGATCAGCCATCCGGAGGACAGGCCATCGATGCGTGACTGCAAGGCCTGAACATCGGCGGGCGTTATCGCCGGAACGGCGGCGATGCCCGCGGGGTACGGATTGGTCAGGCCGATGGCTGGGAACGGGTCCGGCAATCCGTAGACCGGCAAATCCGCCTGGCGGTCGCCAAGGTAATAGGCCAGTGGAATCTCCACCGAATTCGGGACAGCGACGACCACATCGCCAGGGCCGGAGCCGGCTTTCACCATTTCGGCAATTTGATCCCAGGGCTCTTTTTCATGATCCGCGTAGTAGTTCAGGCTGCCGTATCCGAACAGGACGAAGAGAGCGGCGAGAACAAGTCCGCGGACCCAGGCCCGGTTGGTAACGGTTATCCCCGCAGCAAGGGCCACGTAAAAGGGAACGCTGACCCAGATCAGCGTGCGGGGCGCGAAGATAGGCCTAATTGTGAAGGTTGCAAGGAGGGTCAAGAGGATGGGTAAAATCATGACCGAGACGAGCAGGGTCGCGAGTTGCCAGCCATATTTTCGGCCTACTAGCCACAATCCCGTAGCCGCAAGGGCGCCGAGACCGAGGTGAGCTGCCAGCCATACGGCCCCGCCGGCAAGTCCATCTGCGGATCCGGCGGAACCCGGCTCGCTCAGCAAAGCCGGCTGCGCCGCGTAGGCCTCTATCGGCCACGAGTATTTCGCGCCGAAGAAAAAGTAGATTGCGCCAATGATCTGAACCAGCGTCGGCGCCTTCATCCAAAAGACCGTGGAGACCGCTTCCGCCTGTTTGAGGAGCCATGGAAGCCAAGGGGCCCAGAGCATGAATACCGCTACGCACGCCAGAACACCGTTGAGGACGAATGACCGATTCCATGCGAGCTGAAATGCAAGCCAGACGATCATGGCGGTGCCAATACTGAACACGAACACCGGCGCCAGATTGTGCAGCCAAAGGCTCGCCCCCGCGCCGCCGATCAGCGCCAGCCAAGCCCACTTTGGCGACGGACGGGCTGCGGCACCCGCGGTCACGCCGAAAAACGGCAGGCAAGCCGAGCTAGAATGGCGCATCAGCCACGCCGCGCCACAAAGCGTGATCGACACGATCAGTGTAACGGCCATCACTGACCGCGCTTCCTGGGCATATTGAATCTGGATGGGCGAAATCGCAAAGATCAGGCCGGCGCCGAAGCCGATCCAGGCGCCGTCGCGCGGACCGCCGACAATCCGGCCGAGCAGATAGACCGCCGCGACTGCCAAAATACCGAGAACCGCCGAAAGCGACCGGAGCGCCGCTTCGTCGTCACCGAACACGCGCCAAATCCGAAGCAAGGAATAGTAGACGGGCGGGTGCGTCTCGAACGTGGGCACGAACGTCCATAGCGAGTGGAAGGATTGCCGCGAAAACCAAAAACTGTACGCTTCGTCCAACCACAGCGGAAGCCGGCCAATCTCATAAAAACGCAGACAAGCAGCGAGGATCATCAACGCGAGCAGGGGCGCAACGGTTCTCAAGACCCAAGAGACGATCTGACTATTCGAAGACACAGGCGTTGATCTTTGGCGGTTGAGATTTCAAACGTGCAGTCCGGCGAAGCAAGAATTCACCGGCTGCGAGGCCGCAGGAGCAAACTCATAAAGGTTGCACCATAACATTTACAAATAATTTATGGTTGCAAGCATACAGAGGTTGGTATTGAACGCCAACGAAGCCCCATGCAGATGCTCCATCGCCACAGGGACGCCGGCTAAAATATTGCGCCTTGGCCCAAGACCCTCCGAACGGCGAATCCATTGGATTTTTACCAAATTTTAAAGACCGGTGCGGATACTCCTCGCTCGGGCGAATGAACTCATGAGAGGCGCGCTGATCCCATATGGATTTAAACAAAGTTTCCCTGTTCGGCATGATGAAGCAGCGGTTGGCGTGGTTGGGCCAGCGCCAGGAAGTGCTTGCTCAAAACATTGCCAACGCCGATACGCCGGGCTACCGCCCGCGCGACATCAAGCCGCTCGAGTTTCGTGGAATGGTAAATCGCCAACTATCGCCGGTGACCATGGAGACAACCCACGGAAATCATCTCGCCGGCCATACCAAGAGCGCCAAGACCTATGATGACCAGGTGAACCGGCGGCCCTATGAAACGGCGCCAGCGGGCAACGCCGTCATCCTCGAGGAACAGATGGCGAAGATCAGTGAAACGAGTGTGACGCACCGGCTGACCACGGAGCTTTATCGCAAGCATCTCGGAATGATCCGAACCGCCATCGGCGGCAGGCGTTAGCGTGGATATGATCCCATGAGCGATGTTCTGAAGACCATGCAGATATCGGCGGCGGGGATGAAGACCCAGGGCGTCCGCATTCGGGTAATTTCCGAAAATATCGCCAACGCCAGTTCCCTGCCCACGTCGCCGGGCGACGAACCCTACCGGCGGAAGACCGTCACCTTCAAAAATACCCTCGACCGCGAGAGCGGTTTGGAGACCGTGGAAATCAGCAAGGTGCGCCGGGATCCGTCGTCGTTTCCGCTGAAGTACCAGCCGAGCCATCCGGCCGCCAACGGCGACGGTTACGTCCAGGCGCCGAATGTCAACTCGTTGATCGAAATGGCTGACTTGCGCGAAGCACAACGGTCTTACGAGGCCAATCTAAATGTCATTAAGGCTTCCAAAGCCATGGTGCAGGCAACCATCGAGGTGCTGCGCTAAGCGCCGCCAACACACGGGAGGAAACAGTCGCAATGGTAAATCCAGTCAATGGCATGACCAGCGCCATCTCAGCCTACAACCAAGCCCTCAAGGGCGCCGCCAACCCGAGCCCGCCGACCACCGACACGCAATCCGGCGGCGGGTTTGCCGATCTCGTCAAGGACGCCGTGCAGCAAGCGGTGAAAACCGGCAACAGCGGCGAACAGGTGGCCGCCCAGGCGGTGGAGAAAAGCGCCGACCTGAACCAGGTGGTGACGGCGGTTGCCGAGGCGGATTTGACGCTGCAGACCGTGGTCGCGGTTCGCGACCGGGTTATCGAGGCCTACAAGGATATCGTGAGGATGCCGATCTAGGGTCGGCTCGAGGCGTTGATGGTGGCGGGAAAAATACAATGATGAACGAGGTCGCAGTCCTCGAAATCGGCCGCGAGGCTACGTACATGATTCTCAAGACCGCCGGGCCGGTGATGATGGCCGGCATGATCGTCGGTCTGGCGATCTCTCTGTTTCAGGCGCTCACCACCATCCAGGAAATGACCCTGACGTTCGTGCCGAAGATCCTGGTCATTCTCCTGGCCATCGTGGTGTTTCTGCCTTTCATGATGACCACCATGATTGAATTCACCCAGTCCCTGTTCGACCGCATCGCCGCCGGCGGTTGAGCCGAATCACTAATGCTCCACCAGCTCCTCGCCCTCAACACCTTTGCCTTCATTCTCATCTTCGTTCGCGTCGGGGCGGTCATCACGGTGCTGCCCGGATTCAGCGCCGGTTATGTCAGCATGCGCATTCGGCTGTTGCTCGCGCTCACCATCAGCTTCCTTCTCACCCCGGTATTGGCGGAGCAGCTTCCGGGGCTGCCTGCCACCCCGGTGGCGCTGGGATTGCTCTTGCTCGGAGAAGTGCTGATCGGGGTGTTTCTCGGCGTTTTGGCGCGGATCGTGGTGGCGTCGCTGCATGTGGCCGGAACGTTCGCCTCCTACTTCGCGTCGCTCACCAGCGCGCTGGTCAACGATCCGGTGACCGAGCAGCAAAGTTCTACCATCTCGGGGTTCTTCGGAACCGTCGGCGTGCTGTTGATCTTCGTTGCCGACCTCCACCATCTGATGCTGATGGCCGTGGCCGAGAGCTACACCCTGT
>CAKZLS010000243.1 GCA_937127205.1 uncultured Rhodospirillales bacterium | reverse complement strand
AGCATCACGGTGCGCCTCGCGCCTGGCCGAATGACCTCGGAAGGCCGTCACACGGAGCACCGAACTGTGAAGGTGGGTACTAGTCTTTGCGGTGTTCGATGCGGAAGGGTGGGACCCCCGGTTGTACTCGCCAACCGGGGGAGGTCGACTTAATTTACCGGGATGCCCGGGCGGGGCGCCGCGTTCAAGGCGGGGTCAATTGCCGCCGCCATGCGTTGGTCCAAAGAGGGTCCGGTACGCAGTTGGCCCGGACCATCAACCAACCGCCGCACCATGGCGGCCTGTCGGTTAACACCCATCTTCAGAAAAACATCCTTGAGATAAGCGCGAACCGTATGGACACTGATCCGGAGTTTCTTTGCGATTTCGTCAGGGGTCAATCCTTGGCACATCAAGACGGCAAGGCGCGATTCCACTCGAGTCAAACCGTAAAGGTCCTGCAGCCATTCCTCCCGGGGGGTGCCAAGCTGTTCGGGATCAGACAGAAAGACGGCAATGAGGTTTTGCCGGTTGCCGTTCGCCGCGGTGCCGTCGGTGACGCGTGTCAGGATCATATGAAGTGGCACTTTTCCGTCTGGGCGCGAGACTGCCAATGCCTTGCTCGTCTCGGTCGGCCGCTCTGACGACGGAACCAGAAACTCGTCGAGGATGGCCTGAAGCTGCAGGTTTTCTTTCGGTAGGCTCAAAGAGAGACTGCCATTGAAGGCAGTAAGTGTATCTCCTCGGCGAAGCACCTCGAGTGCCTTCAAATTCACCGCCGCGATTTTGCCTTTATGGTCCAGCAGGACAATGCCAAGCGTCAACCGGTTGAGGACATTCCAGGCAGCACCGGTGTGAGCCACGCGCGCCCGTGCCGACCTCTCCATACGCCAGGCGCTGGCCATAGCCCGCAATATGACGCCAAAGCGAAAGGCCTCTTGTTCGGAAAACGCCGGCTTGTCGGCCTTACGTGCAAGGACGAGGCACACCACCGTTTTTCCTTTGCGTTCGACAACGCCGAACATGTGGTGGGCCAGACCCTGCGGCATTACCCAGTCATTGTAGAATTTGCTTTCCTTGAGTTGCGGGCCATCCACCAGCTGGGTGCCCGTCCAAACTGTTCCCGGAGAACGAAAGCGGTCTTCATTCCGGAGCCAAATATTGCAGCGGGAATAGACATTTTCATAGGAGGCCAGAAAATCAGGATCAATGCCAGATGCGTGCGTAAACCGGCCACGCCCCGTTTCGTAATAATGTACGTCTATGGCGCAAACGTCAGCATCGACAGCGACTTTGAGTTCGCCAACAGCTTGTTGCCAGGTTGCGGCCTCCGGGAGCGCAGTGTTATCTCCCTTATGGCTGGAGGGCGTGTGGTCGACCGAACAAGTTGAAATCCCCATGGCGTTTCCCGTGTCTATCTTTCAAAAACAAATGGCGGGGTTTGCGATCCCGCCACGACTGAAAACTTGATTACCGACGGCCAAAATGCCGCAACACGCTGCTTTTTATACAGCTCATAGTAGCATAAAAGTGTATTGCCCGCATTCCGTATTTTCGAGAAAATTTATATGTAAAAAATAAATATTAAATAATAAACGGAATAAATTAAATTTTTTTATTAGATAAAATTATTTATAAAAATAAATTATGATTTAATATTTTATAAAAATTATTTTTTTATCTAACCATAGCGATTATTATCGCGATTAATTTCTATAAATACAAGAAAAAATTATTTTTTACTCGCGTCTTTCTGTGACCCAAATTGGTAAATTCTAGACTAATAATTCCCTAATCGTGGTATTTCGGCATTCATTTGGGGTAGAAAAATATATCTCTGGACGTGTGTCCGTGCGCTCAATAATTATTAAAAAAATATATCTGGCTTTCTAAGCACGCATGAAGGGAAGGTAGTTGCTGCTGGGTGGTTGGCTGCCAGCCCAATGCAACCGTTATGCGCGTAGCGTTAAAAGCGCGTGCGACACTGTGTTCCGTGCCGTATCGTGAAGCCGACCTCAATCGTGGGGTCAGAGCCGCATCTCTCCAGCCGGTCTGATGGCAATCAACGCTGATCTAAATGCCTGGTGTTGATAACACGTCCGTTGCGCAATGATTTTTCAGGCGCGCTCATTCAGCGGCACAGGTTCGCAGCTCATAGTCAGTCCCCTGTGTGGATTGGGCGACGCTCCCCCGAAGACCGCGGGCCCGTCAAGATGGACGAATTTGGCGGCGTCCAGAGGCACTGGTTTCGTCACGCCACGCAATTGGGCGTGCGCCAAATTCATTCCCTGACTTGTGGCGACGGTGGTTAGTCACGACCCCTTGTGACGCCGTCGGGAAGCCTCGAAATGCCGCCCAAAGGGTCGAGTTTCTCGCATTGTCGGGGCCCACGATGGCAAAGGGGGGATACCGCTTGACGATGGGTCCCCATCGCCGGCGCTGCGCTCCGGGAGCTTACACGGCGCTACTGGTGCCACGGTCTCCCAAAGCCCTGCCGAGGAGGCGAGCAAGTCGATCACGAAGTGTCATTATTAAAGACCGGCAGCATTAGATTGCCATTGGCGGATGGCTTCGCTCTAGAAAAAAGCTGAATGCGTTGATCGGGTATCTCGAGTTGGCCGGTTGGTGGCAACCGAGACATGGAGCGATTTCCGGGATTTTTACGGAATCTTAATAGGATATGTCTTATTCTTACGAAATTAGATCTACTTTCAGTATCGGCTTGGTTGAAGAAGTAATTCGGCGCCTCTCCCGCAAAACTTGTAAGCTGTGCCTAAAAAAAGACAATGTTCCGATTCCAAAATATGTTCATAGCTATAAAAAATATAGGCTTTTATTGATTAACTTTGTCTTTACAACCTCCTTAGGCCTGTTACAATTTTGTTATAAACATAGGGTTCTAGCCAAAGATACTTACTAGGCTAAAGAAACCATTGTGTGCGATCGACCAATTGTGATTTTGCCAAATAGTCGAAAGTACGCGAATGTTTGTTAGGAAGCTAACCATGAAAAAGCCGAGTGTTTCGAGCGCAGAATCAGGGTCGCCGGCAGATATTGAGCCGGACAAGCGTTGGCTAGGCACGCTCTTGTGTTGCCTGTCGGCGCTGACAACCACGGTTTTCATCGTTCTCTTGGCAACCGCACTGATACCGAACGATGACCGGGATATAGCGAGGGGGGACAACCCGGAGTTGGGTGTACTGGCGCCCGGCAATGAGCCCGTCGTCGATTAGCGCGTTACTGTGACGCGGCACGCGGGTGACGCTTGTCACCGTAGACACCGCTTTTCCCGGAAAAGATAAAGATGCCTAATACGGTCGCGTGCAACCGCATTGGTTCTTTCGTTTTAGCCTTTCTCATCCCCATCACCGCGCGTTGGTTGCCAATGAACGGTGCTCCGCGTCGGTGACTATCGTCTGTCGATTTCGCGCTTTTGTCGATTGCGGGGACTCATCGAACGGGTTGCGTATCCAACAAACCGGCAGATTAAACTGACGTCCCATCGAATTGATGCCGTCGCGCGGTTTGCGGGCGGATGTACCATAAGATTCCGTGCATTGCCGGTGCGAACGATTACTTACATCAGCCGGTTATGCCGCTCGATGTTCGAAGCGCCTTGGCAAGCGCCGCGGGTTCTGTATGATACGCGGCCATTCCGACAGCGGAGAGGGCATGAGTATCAAAGAGGCGCTAGCGTTTGACGATGTTTTGCTGGTGCCTGCGGCGTCCAGCGTTCTTCCTGCGCATGCGGACACCGGGACGCGGCTTACCCCGTCGGTTGAACTGCGCATTCCGCTGATCTCCGCGGCCATGGATACCGTCACCGAGAGCGGGCTGGCCATAGCGATGGCTGAGGTCGGTGGCATCGGTGTCATCCACAAGAACATGGATCCTGAAACGCAGGCCGGCGAAGTCTGGCGGGTAAAGAAGTTCGAGTCGGGTATGGTGGTTAACCCCGTCACCATCGGGCCTTCGGCGACGCTGGGTGACGCGCAGGCGCTGATGAGTTCGCACCACTTTTCCGGCGTGCCGGTGGTGGAAGAGGATAGCGGCCGATTATTGGGGATCCTGACCAATCGTGACGTGCGGTTCGCCACCAATCTGCGGCAACCGGTTAGTGAGTTGATGACCCGCGACACCCCCGAAAAACCCTTGGTTGCCGTTCGTGATAGCGTTGACCGAGAGGAGGCCAAGCGCCTTCTGCACAAGCACCGGATCGAAAAATTGCTGGTGGTCGACGAGCATTACAGCTGCATCGGTCTGATTACGGTTAAGGATATCGAAAAGGCGGAGAGATTTCCGAACGCGTGCAAGGATGAACGGGGCCGGCTTCGCGTCGGCGCCGCTACCGGCGTGGGCGAGGACGGATTGGTCCGGGCGGAAGCCTTGCTGGACAAGGAAGTCGACGTCATCGTCGTCGATACCGCTCATGGACATTCCGAAGGCGTCATCGATGCGGTCAGGCGTATTAAGAAGCTGAGCAACTATGTGCAGGTGGTGGCAGGAAACATCGCCACCCAAGACGGCGCCCGGGCGCTGATCGATGTGGGCGCCGACGCGGTCAAGGTCGGCATCGGACCGGGATCCATTTGTACCACCCGCATGGTCGCCGGCGTGGGTATGCCTCAATTTTCGGCGATCCAGGAAGTGTCGGAGGTTTGCCGGAGCCAAGGTGTTCCGGTGGTTGCCGACGGCGGCATTCGCTATTCCGGCGATTTTGCCAAGGCCATCGCGGCCGGCGCGGACAGTGTGATGATCGGCTCGCTGCTTGCCGGTACGGACGAGAGCCCCGGCGACGTGTTCCTTTACCAGGGACGGTCCTACAAGGCCTACCGGGGGATGGGCTCCATCAGCGCCATGGCCCGCGGATCCGCGGATCGCTATTTCCAGCAAGAAGTGTCGGACTCCTTAAAGATGGTACCGGAAGGTGTCGAGGGACGCGTCCCCTACAAGGGACCGGCGGGAACCGTCATTCACCAGTTGGTGGGCGGCCTGAAATCGGCCATGGGGTACACTGGGAACGCCACCATTGGCGATATGCAGCGTAACTGTATGTTCAGACGCGCGACGTTGGCCGGCTTGCGAGAAAGTCACGTGCACGATGTGACCATCACCCGCGAGGCGCCCAACTATCAGTCGTCGGACTAAGGGCGTTCTCCAGCGGCGGTTGATCGGTTCGATCCTTCCAGCCGCTACCGTTCTCTCAGCTCCTTATCGGCGGCCTTGCGTGGTTCCAGAAACGCACGTCCGAACGGCGTGAACCGTCGCCAACGCCGAAAGTCCTTCTTCGAAAGTTCCCCACTCCCTTGATCCCACTCGGGATGATGTCATCGGGCCGGCGCCACGAGCATCCGAAGCGGGTCTGTTGGAGGGGCATTCTGTCCACTGACAGCGGCCCAAGGCCAAGCTCCATCCGCAAATACAACCATAACAAGTATAATGATAAAAAAGCAGCTTAAAATAGCAAACAATCCTTGACGCCAGCTCGGATAACCCATATGGATTAACCATAGCGAGAAATTACACCCAAAAACACCAATAAAGTGCATTTGGGTCGGCGGAAAAGGAACCCGAAAATGCTGAAACTTTCCTTTGCGGTTCTCATCATCGCCATCGCAATGAACACAGTTGCCATTCACCGCCCCGCCGCCGCCGCAGACGTCCGTCAGAGCTTCTTCCAGAGCATCGAAATTCGCTCCACCAAGATCGCCGCCTTCGAGAAGTGGAACACGGCCGTTGATCGCTACACCCGGGAGCAGGACCGGGCCGAGCAGCAGGACTGCAGGAACGATGGTTCGGTGGCCTGCATCTACGCCGAACTCGATGCCTTTCTCGATACCCTTCGCGGCAAGACCCGCCGCCAGCAGCTCGTCGCCGTGAACGCTTACATGAATGCGCGGCCCTACACCCGCGACACCAAGAACTGGGGCAAGAAGGACTATTGGGCGACCCCCGCCGAATTCATGACCCGCTCCGGTGATTGTGAAGACTTCGCCATTGCCAAATTCTTCGCCCTGAAGCGGCTGGGCTGGAACGCCAACGCTCTTCGCCTGGCGGCGGTCAAAGACCTGGACCGTGGCGAGGGACACGCGGTTCTGGTGGTTTTCGATGGCGACAAGAGCTGGATGCTCGACAACCAGATCAAGCAGGTGGTGGAGACCGACGCGGTCCGCCACTACCAGGCCGTTTACTCCATCAATGAGAACTTTTGGTGGCGCCACAAGGTCACCACCTCGTCGCGGAGCGCCGGCATCCAGACCGCGGCTCAATAATCCTCAGGGTTCGCCCTTCGCGAGGATCCCGAACCGGCCCCAACGAGACCGTTTCAATCATATTAGAATGACTGTATATCTCGGGCCATCAAGGCTAGTGGTTTGGATTAAACATATAGTACCCATACGACGACCTTCCGAGTTTTCCGGGTTAGGCGCGTGGTGTGGCGTGATGCCGTCGCATCACCAGCGCCGCGCAACGACGCCAGGGGGCTCGGAAGGGCGCCCTTCGGGTCGCGTTTCCCGCTCCCTCGGGGCGTCCGACGCGCTTGACGATGGGTCCCCAT
>CAKZLS010000242.1 GCA_937127205.1 uncultured Rhodospirillales bacterium | reverse complement strand
TGGGAGATCGCCTGCGCCAGATGGGCTTCGATTTGGATATCCGCTGTCCGAACATTGGTGACGCTCTACCAGGCAACCTCGACGGGGTCGACGCCGTGGTTATTTTCGGCGGTCCGATGAGTGCCAACGATGACGGCACCGTCCCCGGGGTCCGTGCGCAACTGGATTTTCTGCCGACGGTTTTCGAATCCGACACGCCGACGTTGGGAATTTGCCTAGGCGCGCAGTTGCTGGCCCGAACGCTCGGCTCGTCCATCAGGCGCCATCCTTATGGTTTTGTGGAAGTCGGCTATCATCCAGTCGTTCCGACCGCGGAGGGGGCAGAGCATTTTGAGGGTCCGATGCGGGTTTTCCAGTGGCACCGGGAGGGGTTCGATCTTCCGGACGGGGCTACGTGCCTCGCCATGGGGGAGACCTTCAGGAACCAGGCTTTCCGGTATGGCGATAACGTCTTCGGGGTTCAGTTTCACCCGGAGGTTCTCCGCGACATGATCGAGCTGTGGACGGAACGAGCGTCGGACGACCTGGTACTTCACGGCGCACAATCGAAAGCGGACCAATTGGTCGATTTCGACCGGTACGACCCGGCAATCGATCGTTGGCTCACCCAGTTTCTCGGCCAAGTGTTTACGTAGAAAACTTTGAAACCACTCCGTGGACCAGAGCCCGGGCTAATTTGCCGAGCCGGCCATCGGTGGCGGCCAAGCCAATCCCGATAAGCGCCATGCCAATGAAGTGCTCGGTGTTCAGGCGTTCGCCGAGGATCACCGCGCCGAGAAAGATGGCGCTCACTGGGATGAGGAAGGTCACCAACAACAAATTTGTCGCGCCCGCGGTCGCAAGAATCCGGAAATAGAGAATGTAGGCGAGGGCGGTGGAGAGTGCGGCGAGGCCGATCAATGCCGCCCAGGTGTCCAGGCCCGGCATGGGCAACGCCCACGGCCGGTCGATGATCAGCGTCACCGGCGCGAGCAGAATTGCGGAAGCCGTCACCTGTCCCGTTGCCGTGAGCAGCGGCGGGACGCCAAGCCGCCTGAAACGGCGGCCGTAAATGCCGGCGAAGGCGTAGGACAACGCAGCTCCGAGCACCGCCGCTTGTGCGAGAACGTTGGCGCCGATCCCCTCGATTGCCGCAGGTCCCATCATCACCGTGACGCCGGCGAGGCCGACAATGACCGCGAATACGCGATTGCCGGTCAAACGTTCGTCGGTAGTGAAGTAGTGGGCGACGATGACAGTGAATAGCGGCGTCGTTGCGTTGAGGATAGACGCCAAGCCGCTGGCGATGTGGGTTTGTCCCCATACGATGAGCGAAAAGGGGATGAGGTTGTTGAGAACCCCCATCGCGAAGAAGGCCGGCCAGAGGCCGAGTGTCTCCGGCATTTCCAGGCCGATCACTCTGACGATCATCCATAAAATGGCGGCGGCGAAGCCGACACGGATCAGCACGATGGTGAGGGGCGGAAGCTCGGCGACGGCGACGCCGACGAAAAAGAATGAGCCGCCCCAAAGCAGCGAGAGCGCGACGAGCATGACCCATTCGAGCGCAGTCATGGACGTGTGGATGGCCGTGTTCATGCGATAGATAGGCTCCCGGGTTCTTTGCAATTCTCCGCTGCGTCACCGCCAAGGTAGACGGCAACAGATCCCGCAGGATATCCGTAACTTGCGATCAAACTTCTCGACAGTGGTGCGCCGGGCCATGTGAAGAAAGGGTGACCCAATGAACGAAAATCGTGGCCCATCGCTGCAAACCCGCTTCTTGAGTCCGCCGGGTTGGGAGTGGGACACCTTTCGCAATTCTTCCGGCGCGGGGCTTCGCTATGGATTCTGCGAACCGGCCAAAATCCCACGCGCCCGGATCGTCTTGCTCACGGGTTTCCGCGAATTCGGCGAGAAGTACTTCGAGACCATCCACGACTTGCTTGCCCTTGGGTATGCCGTCTGGCAGATGGATTGGTATGGCCAGGGTGGTTCGGACCGGCATTTCGATAACCGGCAGAAAGTCGGGGGCGCCAGCCTCACCGGCGCCGTCGCCGATCTAAAGGTGTTCTTCAACGTCGTGCTTCCCAAGGATCCCGAAACGCCGCTGGTTATAATCTCGCACTCCACGGGCGGGCTGATTACTCTCCGATACCTGTATGAACATCCGGATACAATAGCCGCGGCGGTCCTGTCGGCACCCCTCTTCGCGCTTTATGCCAATGGTCTGCCGACGTGGCTGGCGCGTGGCCTTGCCCGCCTTGCCGTGACGACCGGTTTGAGTTCAAGGTACATACCCGGTGGCGGGGATTGGCCGCACAATCCGCGGCGTGTCGCCGGTGACTCGCCGACAAGCGACGATCCGCAACGCAAGGTGCTTCAACAACGATGGATGGAAGCGTATCCCAGCCTTCGCATGGGCGATCCGACATTCGGTTGGTTGGACTCGGCATTTCGGTTGATGCGCGAGAGTACCCGGGCGTCTTACTTGCGAGCGGTGCGCACACCCATCCTCATCGGTTCGGCGGGCCGAGATGCTTTGGTGAAATCGGAGGCGCATCGCCGCGCCGCCAGGTTGCTTTCCGGCGCCGAACTGGTAAGCTTTCCAGAAGCCAAGCACGAGTTGTTTATGGAAACGGATGCCGTCCGGAAACGTTGGCTTGCCGAGATCGATCGATTTACCGACTCCCGGATCAGTTCCGGCCGGGCGACGCAAGGGCGCAGATGACGCGATTGCGCCCCTGAGCTTTGGCGTCGTACAGGGCTTTGTCGGCGCGCGAAAGGGCATCGCCAATACTCTCGGCGCTGACACGGACAGCGGTCACGCCGATGCTGATCGTAAACCGGATTTCCCCCCCTTCGATCTCCACCGCAAAATCGTCGATGCGGTTGCCGAGACGGCGGGCGGCGCGGTCGGCCTGGCGCAATGCGGCATGGGGCATGAGAACGGCGAATTCTTCGCCGCCGTACCGGCATACGATGTCATGCTCGCGCAGCACTTTGGCGCAAAGCCCGGCAAAGGCCTTCAGAACGGCGTCTCCGGCGTCATGACCGTGCTCGTCGTTGATCCGCTTGAAATGGTCGATGTCGATCATGGCGACCGATATATCGTGCCCGTGGCGTAGCGCCCGGCCGTACTCCTGTTCGCTCAAGTCCATGAAATATCGGCGATTGGGTAAGGCCGTCAGCGGGTCGAAAGACGCGAGGCGGCGCAGGTGCATCTCGTCCATCACCACCGACGCCAAACCTTCCAGCATCGCTATTTGCTCGGTATCGATCTCGCGGGGAGCCGTATCGAGGACGCAAAGGGTGCCGAGCGCATGCCCCTCGCTATCCTGAAGCGGCGCACCGGCATAGAAGCGGACTTTCGGTTCCTCGGTGACCAGCGGGTTCTCTTCAAAACGCCGGTCCCGTGACGCGTCGGGAACTACCATCACGTCCTCTTCGCAGATGGCATGGGCGCAAAATCCGACGTCGCGGGGTGTTTCCTTGGCATTCAGGCCTTGGCGCGACTTAAACCACTGACGTTCTTCGTCCACCAGCGAAACCAGGGCAATGGGCGTCTTCAGCATGTGTCGGGCCAATTCGGTGATGCGATCGAGAGACTCGTCGGGAGGCGTGTCGAGGACCTGATGGTCGTCGAGCGCATCCAGCCGTTCAGGCTCATTTTCTGGCTTTGGAGGGGCTTCCATCGGCATTATTGAGTTTTAACTTTCTGCCAAAAAGGGAGGGGAATAACAGCCTAATCTATCGAGCATATTTGGAACTGCTTTCACTCCGCTTGGAGTGATAGCGGTGTGGGTATTTTCTTCATTACGGTTCTATTGCGACCACCCTGTCCCTGCCTCGGGCCTTGGCGTCGTAGAGGGCTTTGTCCGCGCGTTTCAATGCATCGCCGATGGTTTCCGCGCCGACACGAAACGGCGTCACTCCCACGCTGATGGTAAAATTGATCTGTCCGCCTTGAATATTCACCGTGTCCGCGCTTACCCGTCCCCGGAGGCGATCGGTAATGATCTCGGCTTGGTCCAAGGTGGCATGGGGCATGAGAAGCGCAAATTCCTCGCCGCCATACCGGCAGACCGTATCGTGCTCGCGAAGCGCCTGACCGGACAGGTGCGACATCGCTTTCAATACGGCATCTCCGGCATCGTGCCCGTATTGATCGTTGATCTGCTTGAAGCAGTCGATATCGATCAGCGCGACCGACAATTGATGATGGTAGCGGATTGCTCGGCGATGCTCCTGCTCGCACAATTCCATGAAATGTCGACGGTTGGGAAGACTGGTTAAAGGATCGATGGCGGCGAGCCGGCGCAGGTGCATGGCATCCATAACGATGGACGCCAGGTCGCGGAGCATGGCCCGCTGCTCGTCATCGATCTGACGCGGGGTCCGATCCAGGACGCAGAGCACGCCAAGGTTATGCCCGGCATCGTCTTGGAGAGGTGCGCCGGCATAAAACCGGATCTTAGGATCCTGCGTGACCAGAGGGTTCTCGGCGAACCGCCGATCCTCTGTGGCGTCGGGAACCACCATCACATCTTGTTCGCATATGGCGTGGGCACAAAACGCGACTTCGCGAGGTGTTTCCTCGGTGTCCAGCCCAAGACGCGACTTGAACCATTGTCGTTCCTTATCAACGAGCGAAACGACGGCAATGGGCGTCTTTAGGATGCGGCTTGCGACACGCGTGATCCGGTCGAAAGCGTCATCGGGAGGGGTGTCGAGAATCTGGAAGTTATGGAGAGCTGCCAGTCTGTCGGCCTCGTTCGCTGGCAGGGGCGCTTGTCGCATGGGCAATACCGCTTTCTCCTAAAGGGAAGGAAATAGATTGACGGCTCAGGGTTGCGCCCAATATAGGAAATAAAACTTAATATTTCAAGATGTATTGAAAAAATACCTTATTTTCCGCTGGCCAATGCGCGCTAAAGGCCGGCTAGTCTGGCCATGGTGTCCCAGAACATTTCCTCGTAAGCCTGGAACATGCGGGACGCTTGGAAAATGTCATTCGCCGCGACGCCTTGATCGAGGCCGTCCTGAACGATCGATAAGGTGACTTCTTCGGATGACGGCAAATTGGCGAAAGCATCCAGAAATGCCGTGTCCTCCCGGGTGAAGCCATAGTGCTCGCGCAATCCTTCGCTCAATTTTCCGCAGTTGTATCCCCAGGCCGCAAAATTGACGAACATTCCGCAGGCCACCTCGGCGGCGGAACCGAAACTGCAGATCCAAGTCATATAAGCGGCATAGGCGAATCCCCCTGGATCGAGCTCAAATGCTTGCAAGTCCGTCTCGGACAGATCCAGCCGGCTTGCCAGGGTCACAATGGCCGCGCGCGCCGCCAGCTCCCCTTGCAGAACACCATTGAAAAACGTCCGGCTGGGCGAAGCTCCGTATCGGCTGACGAGCAGGGCCAGCGAGCGGGTATCGCTGTTGATCACGTGATATTGATGTGACGGGAACGCTTTCAGCGCTTCCGTCTTGACCCGGCCTTCGCGGACCGCTGTGGTGTAGCGATGGTTGCGAATACGCTCCTCGGCAGCCTGAAGCCGCCGACGGTTTTCGTAAATAACGTCCCGTGCTTTCATGCAACTAGCGGTCCCGGCGCGCATTTCGCTATGGAAGGGTATACTTGAGCTTGGGCCAG